>JADHMO010000006.1 GCA_016779995.1 Flavobacteriales bacterium | reverse complement strand
CATAAAGCGTGAAAGCACCAGAAACAGAACCACCAGCTACGAAACCTGTACCAAAACCTACAGCATCGCCAACACTCAATGAAGATATTGCAAAAGAACCTCCATCTGAAACAATAATACTAGATGATATATCAGACTCATCAGCATCTTGTGTAATAGTGAAACTAATATCAGAAAGTGAGCCCTGAATTAAGTTACTTAAACTTAATTCAGAAGAAGGACTAAAGTCTGACTGAGAATGAACATTAGAACTTGAAATTATTAAAGCCAATAAAACAAAGCCGAAAAATAAAAATTTTTCACCAGCTCTAAATTTAGAAAATAAAGAAATCATAAATACTTGTTTTGGTTAACGAGATAGCAAAAGCCACCACCTAGCAAATATATAAAAAAAACAAGTTTAAAAAAACAAAAAAATAAAATGCGGAAAAAGAGTAGAAAAAAGTTACCCGACTAGGGCTCGAACCTAGACTCTTCTGGACCAAAACCAGACGTGTTGCCAGTTACACCATCGGGCAAAATAGGTCGACAAAAGTAACAATTAAAATTATAGCCACAAAAAAATTATTACAAATGTTTTAAATCATAAAAAACGTTCCCCAATAGGAAAATTATTTACTAAATTCGCAACAAAACTATTATTTTGTCCTCATGAACTATATTAAATCAAACAACCTAATAGGTTGGCTAACATTTTCAATAGCATTTTTTGTATACTATTTAACTATCGAACCAACCGTAAGCTTTTGGGATTGTGGAGAATATATAAGTACGGCATATAAACTAGAAGTAGGACACCCTCCAGGTGCCCCTTTATTTCAGTTATTAGGAAGATTTTTTAGCTTATTTGCTAGTGATGTCACCAATGTTGCATTCATGATAAATTTGATGTCTGCTCTATGTAGTGCATTCACAATTTTATTTTTGTTTTGGACCATCACAGCCTTGGCAAAAAAGATAATTTTCATATCAAATGAAAGCAATGAACTTTCTACAGCCCAAAAAATTGGAATTTTTGGAAGCGGATTCGTGGGGGCTTTAGCATACACTTTTTCTGATTCATTTTGGTTTTCTGCAACGGAAGGAGAGGTATATGCAATGTCATCAACATTTACAGCTATAACCTTTTGGGCAATTTTAAAATGGGAAAGTGAAGCCGACGATAAATATGCTGCAAGATGGATTATTTTAATTGCCTATCTAGTAGGTCTTTCTATTGGCGTTCACCTTCTAAATTTATTGGCTATCCCAGCTCTTGTATTTATTTACTATTTCAAAAAATACGAAGCTTCTAAGTGGGGAATTATTAAAGTTTTTTTACTGGCAGTTGTGATTACTGGAGGTATTCAAGGTGTCATAATTCCACAAGTAGTTAATTTTGCAAAGGGATTTGAACTGTTCTTCGTAAATACGATAGGGCTACCATTTAACTCAGGAACAATAATCTACTTTGTTCTTATATTTTTAGGAATATTTTTTGGTTTAAAATACGCCAAACAAAAAGGCAAGCCAACTGTAGGAATTGCTTTAGTGAGTTTTGCTACAATCTTAATCGGCTACTCTACATTTTTCATATTAGTTATTCGTTCAAATGCAGACACTCCTATTGATGAAAATAATCCTGAAGACGCCGTAAGTTTACTTGCATACTTAAACAGAGAACAATATGGTGATTGGCCCATTCTAAATGGGCAATATTATAATGCCAATGTGGTTGATTTGGAAGACGGGACTCCTGTTTATACAAAAGATGAAGAGTCTGGAAAATACGTCATAACAAACGACAGAAAAAATTCAAAGCCTATTTACGACTCAAAATTTAGCGGCTTTTTCCCAAGAATGTGGAGCTCTCAACAACCCTCACACGCAAAAGCCTACCAACAATGGAGCGGTCAAAAAAACGCTAAGCGACCACCAACTTTTTCAGAAAACCTAACCTACTTTTTTAGGTATCAATTAGGGCATATGTACTTTAGATACTTCATGTGGAATTTCTCTGGTCGTCAAAATGATATTCAAGGTCACGGCGAAATAAATAAAGGAAACTGGTTGAGTGGTATTCCGCTTATTGATGAGAAAATTCGAGGCTTGGGACCTCAAGACAATATCCCAGAAACCATGGCTAATAATAAAGGAAGAAACATTTACTTTATGTTACCTTTTTTACTTGGGGTTATTGGGTTACTTTATCATATAAAAAAGAATAAAAATGATGCCTTGGTAGTCTTCTTATTATTCCTGTTTACTGGAATAGCAATTGTGGTTTATATCAATCAATATCCTTTCCAACCTAGAGAAAGAGATTATGCTTATGTCGGTTCATTTTATGCCTATGCCATATGGATAGGCTTAGGAGTTCTAGCTGTCATTGATTTTCTTTCCAAAAAACTTTCAGCACTAAATAGTTCTGTTATTGCTACCCTACTCTGTTTATTGTTAGTGCCTACATTGATGGCAAAAGAAAATTGGGACGATCACGATAGATCTAGAAGGTACACGGCAAAAGATGTTGCAACCAATTACTTAAATTCTTGTGCGCCAAACGCTATAATTTTTACTAACGGAGATAACGATACATTCCCTCTTTGGTATGCACAAGAAGTTGAAGGCATTAGAACCGATATAAGAGTTGTAAATTTAAGTTTATTCAATACGGATTGGTACATCGACCAAATGAAAAGAGCTGCTTATGATGCTGCGCCAATTCCTAGTTCTATGACCTGGGACAAATACAAGCAAGGCACTAGGGATTACATTATTATAAAAGACAACAATAAAGGATATGTTGAAGTTAAAGACGTTGTTAACTTTATTGCTAGTGATAATGATAAAACAAAAGGCTTTACTAGAAATGGTCAGAAAGCTAATTATTGTCCTACTAATAAACTCAAAATTACTGTTGACAAAGATGACGTAATAAGTAAAGGCGTTGTTCCTGAAAGTTATAGAGACAGAATTGTCGATGAAATAAAATGGGAGTTAAAAGGCAATGGATTTAGTAAAAATGAAATGATGGTTCTTGATATTCTTGCTAATTTCAACTGGGAAAGACCTATTTACTTCGCTATAACAGTAGGTTCTGGAAACTTCATGGGCTTAGAAAAGTATTTTCAACTGGAAGGCTTGGCTTATCGTTTTGTACCTTATTTAGCCAATTCAAACGATGGTCAAACAGGTGAGATTGCTACAGACATAATGTATGACAATCTTATAAATAAATTCAAGTGGGGGAATATGCAAGATCCTACTATATATCTAGATGAAACAAATATGAGAATGACGATGAATTTCAGAAATAATTTCTCTAGATTATCTGACGCACTTATCAAAAAAGGCGAATTTGATAAAGCCGAAGTAGTGCTTGATAAATGTGTAGAAATTATGCCTCATGAAGCTATACCTTACAATTACTTTAACTTGCCAGTAGCTGAAGGATATTACAGAATTGGCAAAACAGAAAAAGCTAGAGAGGTTATTAGTATTTTAACCGATACCTATTTTGACGAATTAGACTATTATAATTCCATAGACGAAAAGTTATTAAGTAAGATTCAAAGGGATTATCAAATAGCTAATCAAATTATTTCAAACATGTATAGTTTAACCACAAGTTATAAAGATGAAGAGTCTCAGAAGAAGATAGTTGAACTTTACGAAAAATACCAATAAAAAAATCATTTCAAGAGAGCCTTTCGGCTCTCTTTTTTTATGCTTAAACTAATTAAAATACCTACTTTAATACAACTTCTTTTCCCTTCATTATTATGGAGTAAAGAAAGGAACAAGAACATACTTTACCTAACTTTTGATGATGGACCATGCAATAGCTTAAGTCCATTTATATTAGATGAGTTAAAAAAACATCAAGCTAAAGCTACTTTCTTTTATTTAGGCTCGGAAGTAGAAAAATATCCTCAGCTAGTAAAAAGATGTCTTACAGAAAATCATCAAATTGGAAATCATACTTACTCACATCCCAATGGTTGGAAAACAAAGGACAATGAGTATTATCAAGACATAGAAAAGGCTAACAAACTCATTAACAGCAATTTATTTAGACCTCCTTATGGAAGAATTAAACCTTCCCAAATAAATTATTTAAAAAAATACTTTAAAATTATAATGTGGGATGTATTAAGTTGGGACTTTGACAAGGAAACCTCTGCAGAAGAATGTTACAATAACATTATTAATAATACAAAATCAGGTTCAATTATAGTTTTACATGAAAATGAGAAATCGGCAAAAAATGTAAAAGAGGTGTTGCCTAAAGTACTAAGCTATTTTAGTTCGAAAGGTTTTAAATTCGAAAAACTATAAGCTGTTCAATCTAGCATTTACATCTAGCCAGCCGCCACCATTCTCCACCTGATTAACCCCATTTGCTATTAAGAAGTCTATCACTTTTTGAGAGCGTACACCAGAAGCACAAAAAACTAACATAGGTTGTAATTCCTTAAGCTCATCTAGTCTGTTAACGACCTCATTTAGAGGAATATTAATAGCATTTGGAACACTCCCAGCATTGAACTCATCGGGAGTTCTTACATCAATTAAATTTACTTTTTCCATTTCGTCTAGTTTGAACAAGATTTTCCTAATGTTAGAGGTACGTCTTGTTGTGATAATTTTGAATAACCTCCTTCGATATTAATAATATTCTCAAAACCGTTAGCAGCTAAAATTGAACAGGCTATCATTGAACGGTATCCACCAGCACAATAAACCATAATATTATCTTCTTTATTCAATGTAGCTATTTTTTGAGACAACTCTTGTAATCTTATATGAGTAGATTGACTAATATAGCCATTAGAACGTTCACCAGGCTTTCTTACATCAAGAATGTGTTTATGCCCTTGATTTATTTTATCAGTAGCTTCTTCAGGAGAATTATTAGTAATGACTTCAAGATCTCCTTCATAAGAATCTACGCCACCATCTAAAAAGCCAATAACATTTTCATATCCCACTCGAGCAAGGCGAGTAATAGCTTCATGTTCAAAGCCTTTGTCAGCAATTAATAACAATGGAGATTCTGGACTAAGAATAGCTCCTACCCATGGGGCATATTGTCCTTTTAAGCCAATATTAATTGAGCCTTTAATAAATCCTTTCGAAAAATCTTGAGGTGAACGACTATCAAGTATCACAACATCATCTTTATATAATTCAGAAAATTCAGACGACATTAATGGTTTTAAATTTTTTGCAATCACCACATCTAAATCATCATAGCCCATTTTATTCATTTTTACATCTGTAAAAAAGTAGGCTGGTGGTGTTAGTAAACCATCTGTTACTTCGGCAATAAATTGTTCCTTACTTATATTCTTCAAAGCATAATTAGACTGCTTTTGCTCTCCTATGGTAGAGGAAGTTTCAGAGCCGATATTTTTACCGCAAGCTGAACCAGCACCATGCCCCGGAAAAACGATAATATGGTCAGCAAGAGGCATTAACTTAGACCTTAATGAATCGAATAGCATAGCCGCTAAATCTTCTTGTGTAATGTCTCCTGATTTAACAGCTAAGTCTGGTCTACCTACATCACCAACAAACAAGGTGTCTCCAGTAAAAACACTATGCTCATTCCCATTTTCATCAGATAACAAAAAGCAAGATGATTCCATAGTATGACCGGGAGTATGAAGTAATTCTATTGAAACATTACCGACATTAAATACTTCTCCGTCAGAGCCTTTATGATAATCGAAACTAGCATCAGCGTTTGGACCATAAACAATTGTAGCTCCTGTTTTTTTTGCCAAATCAAGGTGGCCAGACACAAAATCAGCATGAAAATGTGTTTCAAAAATATATTTGATAGTGGCATTATTTTCAATAGCCATCTGAAGATATACATCAATATCTCTAAGAGGGTCAATGATTGCAACCTCTCCATTAGACTCAATATAATAAGCCGCTTCAGACAAACATTTGGTGTATAATTGTTCTACTTTCATGAGTTTTTTTTAAAAATGATTATTTTAAAAGAACATTTCTTTAGCAAGAATAACTATTGACATGAACAATACAAAAATACCAAATGATTTCTTTAAAATACGTCCATTTATCAACTTTGAGAAATAAGTACCAATTAAAATTCCTACAATAGAGAATGCTGTAAAAGTTAATAATAAATTCCAGTCGATAGCATTATTTAATTCTGCAGTAAAGCCTAAAATTGACTTGATAGCAACAATTAATAAAGATGTTCCTACCGCATCTTTCATACTAATATTTGTAAGCAGCAATAAAGCAGGTATAATTAAAAACCCACCTCCTGCACCAACAAAACCCGTTATAAGTCCTACAATTAAACCATCTAAAGCAATTAATAGGAAGTTATTTTCTCGATTATTATTATTCCTAAAATTTAGTTTCCAAGAAAATAACATCGAAAGGGCAGCAATAAGCATTACTATCGCAAAAAAGACTAATATAAATGTATCTTTTTGAATTGAAAAAAAATGAAAAAAATGCAGGGATTCCGATAAATTAGGGAGTATCCATTTTCTACTTACAAACACACCTAATAAAGAGGGAATAGCGAAATACAGAGTTATTTTATAATTGATTTCTCCTCTTTTAAAAAACCTTTGAGCACCGACTAGAGCAGACACTCCTACAACAAATAATGAATAAGCCGTAGCACTTACAGGCTTAAGACCCATTATATAAACTAAAATAGGAACCGTCAAAATTGACCCTCCACTTCCTAACAAACCAAGGATAATTCCGACTAATAATGCTAGAAAATAAGCTATAAAGACCATTTTTTTATTGTGTTATTTAAGGTTAAAAAACGACTTAACTAACATTTTGATGTTAACAAAAGAAAAGTAGATTAAATCCGAACGAAGACAAAACGTATAAATTTGCTTGTCGTAACATTTGTTTTTGGTTAGCTTTATTGTTAGACAATTTAAAAGTCCTCTATTAACACTGGAGGGCTTTTTTTTATTTCGCCTTATTGAATCTAAAGCCTAATTTAAATTCATTTGTACCGCTTGTTACTGTTGATAGTTCAGAAGTTACAAAATCGTGTGCATAAGCAACATAAAAACGTTCGTCGATATCAACTCCAATATACATACAAGCAGCATCATTAAAGCGATATGATAAAGCCGTCCATAACAAATCCTTGTAGGTAAGCTTTGTCATTAACTCTATACTGGCTGGTGCTGGAGAAGACAACATCAATAGTAAGGATGGCTCTATTGTGAAGGCATCATTAATATCTTTGATGTATCCACCTCCAACGAATATATGATTTGTCAAACCTCCCTCAATCAAGCTATAATCATTATACTCGTCTTTTACTGTAAAGGTACTTGATAGAAGCTGTGGCAAAGCAACAGATGCATAAAAATTATCAGCATATAAATATGCCCCAAAAGTAGCTGTTGGAACAACTGACGATAAAACAGGAGAGTTAAAAACAGGGTCACCATCATCATAAGGATTGATGATAGTATGATCCAATCTGTATTGTAAAAAACCTGCAGATAAACCTAATGATAAACTAATATCATTTTTAACTCTTAAGTGATAGGCGTAACTCAAAGTAATCCCTCTTCTGCTATCTGCTCCTGCAACATCTTTGAAAGCTGTAGCTCCAAGACCCATTTTTTCGTTTCGTAATAAACCATAACCGCTAATTACATCGGTTTGAGGAGCCTCTCTAACACCTGACCACTGGTTTCTAATAACCGCATTCAATTGAGTAGTCCCATCAACTCCAGCAAAAGCAGGATTGTATAAAAAAGGGCTTAACTGATAACTTGTAAATTGTGGTAACTGTTGTGCGAACGACACGTTACACATTACAAGCAAAACAAAATATAATATGAATTTTTTCATTCTTTTATCTTACAATGGTCACTGGACCAGTTAAAGGTTCTTTATTTAAACTACTATCAAATGTTATGATATAGTAGTATGTTCCAACAGGCAAATCACTACCATTAAATTTACCATCCCAATTCTCAATACTAGGGTATGATGATGACCACAATGAAGCACCCCATCGGTTAAATATTTCAATTTTAGATGATTCATATTGATTTAAATAGCTGATTTCCCAAGTATCATTATATCCATCACCATTTGGAGAGAATCCTTCATTCATTCCTACAAAAACTCGAACTGTATCATTGCCTATACAACCTGTGACAGTATCCAAAGCATAAGCTATATAATTAGTAGTGATAAGAGGGCTAACTACTATATCACTTGTTGTTTCAGTCGTACTCCACAAATAAGGCGGCTCTCCATCAATTATAGTAAGTGTTGCACTTTCACCTCTAATAATACCGAAGTCTTCATTAGAAGCAATGACAGGGTTTAGAACAACTATATCAAGTTCATCAGTGAACGAACATGCTGAAGCATAATCACTCACTGTCACAAAAATAGTAGATGAATTGGTAACTACTAAACCTAATTTAGATTCATCTGAATTTATTTCTTGAAATGGATTAATAGACCATGAGTAAGTACTATAGTCATTAAATCCATTGGCATCAATTACTATACTATCACCATAACAAATGCTCATTGTTGCATTGTAGTTAAATGCTCTAGCAGGGTGAATCTCAACTTCTTCCGTATAAATACAACCATTATCATCAGTTATGGAAAGTAAAAATAAGGTGTCAGATACATCGTTATCTGCTGGGAAATCAACTACTATATTAGCATTATTTATCGCTGATGATTGATAATTTAAACTTGGAGAAATACCAGAAATAGGTTCGATCTCATAATTGTAATATCCATCGTTAAATGGTGTGGCTCCGCTTGCATGAACAACTATACTTCCATTTTGTCCTTCGCAATATTCATTTACAACATCGAGAGATACAGAATATGCATCAGGTTCGAATATTGTGTATGAAGATGATGATTTACAACCATTGTTGTCGGTAACCTCCACAGTGTAATTTCCTGCTGATAATATACTAGGATTCTCACCATCCCAATCTATATTAACATATGGAGATGTACCACCGGTAATTTGGTTATTCAAACTTGCTGTACCATCAGAAAGTCCATTACAACTAACATTGGTGGTATTTACTGAATTTATCAATAACGGATTGTCAGGACCGTCTATTTCATAAGTAGCTGTTATTTCACAGCCGAATGCGTCTGTAATTACAACATTATAAACACCCTTTGCTAAATTTGAAACATCTTCGTTAGTCGAATTGGTACTAGGACCAGACCATTGAAAATCATAATTTGGTGTACCTCCAGAGACTACAAGGTCAATAGCTCCATTTGTTTCACCATAACAATCGTTATCAACGATACTATATGTTGTAATTTCTACTATGTCGTCAGGTGAAGTAACATAAACAGAGTCAATTAATATACATCCTTCACCATCAGTTATAATGTTTGTATACCACATACCAGGTGCTAAACCAACAGCAGTTGCTGAATGTTGATTTAGAGGGTCATTCCAATCGTAAGTATAAGGCAACCAACCGCCAACAACATTGAAGTTAAATGAACCATCAATTGCTCCAAGACAAGAAACAGATGTAGTATCATTTGTGTTAGTTAAGCTAAAAAGTTCCGAGTAATCAATTGTTATACTATCACTACCGACGCAACCATTATTGTCGGTGTATGTAGCAAAATAAGTTCCTGCACTTAAATTACTTGCTTTAGGTATTAGGGAGATATTATTATTTTGAGAGTTTGTCCATACCACAGAATAATTTCCAAAACCTAATCCACCTGAGAAAGTAGCAGTAGCTTCACCATCATTATTACCCTCACAACGAATATTGATTACATCTTCGAAATCAACATCAATAGCATCGGGGTGAGTTAAAGAAATTTCAGCTTGGTTTGTACAACCTCTAGAATCAGTCACCACAACTGTATAGTCACCTTGAGGCACTAAGGATAAGGTGTCAAATCCAGCAGAAATATTAGTTCGTATATCATCAGATTGAGTAGATACATACCACTTGAAAGTAAATGAACCTGCACCACCACCAGCATTAGCTAAAATGATACCGTCAGAAAAACCGAAACAAGAAATATCCTTACCGTTATAACTAGATAACACAGATAAATCTACGGTAACGTCTAACGGCTCATCTACAATAACGGGAGAGTATGTAATTATACAACCGTTATTATCTTCTACTTCTAGTTGATATGAACCTGGTAAAAGATTATTAACTGTTGGGTTGATAGCTGATAAATTACCTGGCCAAAGATTTACTCCATTCTCATTTTGCCAACTGTACGAATAGCCGTTACTTGATGGCGTTCCGCCTGAAACCAATACAACTGATGCCGAACCATCAGAAGAACCGACACAGCTTACATCTTCTACAGCAACGCTAACACTTATAGGAGAAGGAGCTAATATTTCAATGTCTTCTAGTTCATCGCTACAACCTAAGGAATCTCGAACAGTAGCGTTATAAAAACCTTCCTCCAAACCGCTAAATGTAGATAGGTATTGCCAAGTAACTCCGCCATTTAAGGAGTATTCATAGAATGGAGTTCCTCCAGAAGCAGTCAATGATATTTGACCATTTTCATTACCATAACATAAGTTATCTACGGTTCCTAATAATGAAAGTGTAGGTGTATTAGTTTTCGAAATATAAATACTATCAACAGTATAGCAAGAGTTAAAATCCCAAATGTGAACATAGTAAAAACCTTCTGTAAGGAATTCGACATTAGGACTATTAACTGAAGGGTTTAGTGTATTATTTTCTAACTGAACAGGTTGTTGATAGTCAATGTCATAAGACCAAAGATAGGTATAAGGAGTAGTACCTCCTGTTACCGAAACAGAGGCCGTAGCATCCCAACCTAAACAACTTTCTAATGTTGATGAAATATTGACAACCTCAATTGCCGATGGGTGTGAAATATAAAAGGAGTTATTTAACTTATCACAACCATTTGCATCAATAATATCATAAAAATATAAGCCTTCTGACAATCCTGAAACCATAAAGGTATCAGCAGAAAGTTGAGTAAAAGATAAAGATGAAGTATTTGAACTCAAAGTATAGTTGGTTGTTCCTCCAGAAATAATTATTAGAGCTTCTCCATCGTCACCATCATTGCAAGATGTTGGGCTTAGAACTTGAACAACACTAATTGGCTCCGGCTCAGAAATCTCGTAAGATATAGATTGCACACAACCATTAGCATCTTGAATAGATAAATTATAAGTTCCAGCCGATAAACCAGTTATTGAATCTGAAGTTATTTGCTGTGAGAAATTTGGGTCGTTAACAAACAACCAGTAATAATTTCCAGGGAATGGATTACCTCCTTGAATATTCAAGAATATTTTACCATTATCATCACCATTACAAGCAAGCATTGTCGTTGAAGAAGGGTCAATCTCAACAGTAATAACAAAATTTTCTTCAATTAAAACTGACGATTGGGTATCGGTACAACCGTTACTATCTGCTACGCTAAGAGTATAACTGTTTGATAATAAATTGGTAAAAGTAGCAGTAGTGTCGGATGATGTCACATTGCCTACACCACTTAAAGTATAAGTAAAAGGATAAGCACTACCAAAAGCTGTAACCTTAAGCTCCCCTAGCGTATCTCCTGAGCATAAGTTGTCTGTTGTATTGATAGAAGTAATTTCAACTGGAGCAATTTTTGGCACAAAAACCATAAAATCTTTCTCACAACTCTTAGAGTCTGTTATCTTAACAAATTTATTTTCACCTCCTGATAATAATATTGCTGTTGATGAAGATTGACCGGATTGAACCCAATCATAGGTATAATTAGGAACACCACCAGATGCAGTTACAGTCACTTGCCCGTTATCAGCATTACAAGTTTCTGGGGTGATTCCTGAAAATTGCGCCTGTATCTCTGTGTTCTGCTGTATTTCAAAAGTTTCACCAAATTCACATCCATTGCTATCAATAACGGTAATCTGGTATTGACCACTAGGGATATCCGAAATAGTGAAAAAGGATGGCGCAGGCGTACTAGTGTTGCCAATATTAGGTAGTGAGGAAAAATTATAAGGACCTGTACCTCCAATAACCTCAACGTTTATTTGACCTGTAGAAGCTCCAAAACATGCTACATCAACATTTGGAATTGGGTTGACTAATAACATTTGATTAGGTTGATTTAAAGCAATATTTAAAATAGTATCGCTACAATTATTGTTATCAGTAACAATAACATTGTATACTCCATCGGAAACATTGCTTAAGAAATCAGAGCTAATGACTGCTGTATCTCCATACCAATTGTAAGAATAAGGCAAAGTACCACCTACGGAACTAACCGAAATATAACCATCAGAACCACCAAAACATAATGGATTTGAAATGGAATCGATTGAAAGCTCCAATAAAGAAGGCTCAGTAATTACTGTATCAATTGTTTGAGATACACATAATGTTTCATCAGTAGCAAATACGGAATAGCTTCCTGGTGAAAGTGCTACAGCACTAACTGCATTAATAGCTAATGGTAAACCATCTTTTGACCATGAAAATGTTAATTCTCCGACGCCACCTGTATGGGTAATATCAATACTACCATTATCAGCACCGAAACATGTGGAGTTAACCACATTGTCAAATGATAATACAATTTCATCTGGCTCAGCTATCTGAATTAGAGTGTCAAAAGGACAACCTTTAGCATCAACAACAGAGACATTATAATCGCCAGTGACAAAGTCTGAAACCTGAAAACTAGTGTTTGTTAAAGTATCCAAAGTGCCAATTGTTATATCATACGGAGTTGTGCCACTTGAAGGAGTAACAACTATAGAACCGTCTGCTGAATTAAAACAAGATAAATCTGTAGATTCAACATCAACAGACAAGAAAGGAACTTCTATTACGGAAAGTGTAGTATCCTTTAAGCATCCAAAGGCGTCCTCAGCAAAAATAGTGTAATCCGCAGCTGGCAAGTCTTCAAACAAACCAGTAAGTTGAGGAATGTTTATTACATACTGATAAGGCGCATTACCACCGTATGCTTGAACATGTAAGTTAGCTAAAGAATCTTGACAGAAAATAGTATCATGAGTCAATACATCAAAAAATATTTCAGGATAAGTTAGCACCACAAAAGTTCCTACACCAATACATCCATTGGTGTCTCTTGCATATATATCATGAGACCCAGCTGTTAAATCTTCAAAAAGACCAGAAGATTGCCAAATCACATTATCAATACTAAATTCTAGAGTGCCTCGACCTCCAGAAGCAGAGACTTCTAAGGCTCCGTCATTAAGTCCAAAACATTTCACACTATCTTGACTAATCAAACTCAAAGTTACCGGTGCAACTGTATCAACTACACTAAATAACTTTTGCGCAGTACAACCATTGGCATCAGTAACCGATACGGTATAATCCCCTGATGTAAGTCCAAAAATATCTTCATCAGTCGAAGTAAATGCATTGGTACTTGTCCAACTAAATGTGTAATCTAAAGTATCGACAACATTTCCATTAGCATTGTTTATTGATTCTCCAACACCACCAGTCACATCAATTTCAACAGAACCAGATGACCCAGAACTACAGACCACTTCAGATGCTATACCTTGAATATCTAAACTATCAGGCTCTCTTAAAGTATAATTTCTTGTAGATTGACAGCCCGATTCTGATGTAAATAAAAACACGTATTGACCGGCGCACAAATTATTTTGACTACTACTATTGGAAGTCGCTGTCGTAGAGCTATAAAAAGGTGCTCCAAAGACTGAATCCATATACCAATCAATAGTATACAATTCGGATGGATTAGTGAGGTTTACAAAAATTTGACCATTACAGTCTCCATAGCAATTAACGTTGTAGCCGTTTGTGAAAAAAGTAGGACTAAATACAGTAGTGGCAATTGAATTAGACGTTAAGCTAATTGACTCAGAGCAACTATTAACATCTTGTGTGGTAATGGTATAATTACCTCCAAAAAGACCCGTAAGAGTAATAGTGTCTTGAGTAGAATTATAGGTTGCTGTTGTAAAGTTTGGGAACTGAACCTCTATGCTGTAAGGATGGGAATAAACCACATCGACAATTCCGTTACTGTTACATAAATCGTTTTGAACAACAATCACATTAAAGGAGCCACATTGAGCATAGGATTGAAGAACGGAGGAAAAGCAAACTAGAAAAATCGCTATTACCTTTATCTTATCTAATATTTTCAAAATATTTAAGTTTTAAATTATCTGAAATTTTGATTCGCAAGATACAAAAATTAACAAAGTTTTTACATATATACAAGATAGTATTAAAAGAAATAAACAAAAGAGTGTTAATCTGATTTTATTACAAAAAATTAAGCTGTTAAATGAATTAAATTTATAATTGAATTAATTTTACTAAATTTGAGGGTAATTTATTGCTCCTTAAACTATGAAAATCAACCTCTTAGAAGCTTTTACAGCTTTAATTTCAACTTACATTTTCTTACTTTTTTTACTTTGTTTTAACTCAAAAAAATACGCTATTCTAGCTTATAGAGTATTCCGTCTTTTCAACGTACAAATATCCTTATACTTGATATTTATTTTTTGTTGTTCTTTAATAATCTTATTGGATTAATTTTTGACAAACAGTTGCTTTTCCGAAATTTCTTCTGTGGAATATATGAAATAAACACCTTGGCTAAGTGCGTGCGTATTAATTTGATTCATACCAGAGTTAATTTGTGATTCTAGCACAATGTTACCCAACATATCAACAACAACTACACTGTTTACTCTATTTAAATTTTCAATATTTAAATAATTTTGGCAAGGATTTGGATACACTGAAAACAATGGCGATTCTGTGTCATCAACAGAAGTTGATTGACAAATCAAATTATATAAAAAATCACTGATGAATGGAACTGTTGTTCCTTCTATATCTAAAATTGGTGCAGCATGACCCCCAGAAGGAAAAGTATACAAATCATTAATCACACCGACATTCTCCAACTCTTCATGGATTTTGCCAGAACCACACAAATAAGGTAGCGATGCATTTCCCAAGGCATTAGCACATTCGTAGCTAACAGTATTATCATCTGAAGCGTGCAAACTAACTGTTGGCTCGTCATCAGCATCAATAAAGTCAAGAGTATTGATAGCCCCAGCCAATAAAATTGCTCCGCTAACTTCAGAGGAATAACCACTATTACCACTGTTGCCTTCTATTCCTCCTGCTTCATCATAAAAGGATTGGAATTCAGCAGGAACTTGATTGTCATCAATGACAGATAAATGAGCCGCCGTTACAGCTCCTGCGGAATATCCTCCAACAAAAATGAAATTAGGATTTATTCCATAAGCATTATTATTCTCAGCAACATCTTTTCTAAAATAACGAACTGCAGCTTTCATATCGGACACCGAGTTAAGTACCGTTTGTGAAAAAATATCCGAAGCATTAGGACTGAGCAAACTTAATGAGGAAGTCAGACGATATTGAATCGATGCAGTAACGTATCCTCGCTTAGCAAAGGCTTCACAAAGACTTATCATTGGCGGATTATCTTTGTTGCCTGTGACATAAACCCCACCATGTGCGAAAATTAATACCGGTCTATTTATAGCTGTATCGCCCACAGGCTGGTAAATATCCATATCCAAGCCAGAGTCTAAAGCTGACCAATCGTAAACATCTGTATATTCAACAACGGTTTTGGAAACTTCATCAAAAATTTCACTTTCATAACGCCCATCACACTGTGAGAAAAGCTGAGTAGATGTAAAAAACAATAGAGCAATTAAAACGTACTTCATGATTTTAATTTGTATGCTCAAATATAGTAATTTAAGCTTTTAGTTTTGACAACTGTTGTTCAATAACTTCGTCTTCAATCTTGGAGAATAACAAATTTGCTCCATTGATTTTATGCCCCGACTGTAATTCTTCAATCTTATCCCAGCGACCAAGTTCAATATTTAGCATATCACTCAATTTTTGAGCTGTGAATGGCAGAAAAGGCTCAGATAATACTGAAAGATGAGCCGCAATTTGTAAAGCAATATTTAAAATCGTTTGAGTTCTTTTTTCGTCTGTTTTTTTCAACTTCCAAGGCTCAGTATCTGCCAAATATTTATTCCCCAATCGAGCTAAATTCATTACTTCCGATAAGGCTTCTCTCAACTTGTAGTTTTCAATCAATTGCCCGACTTTTTCAGCGCAATTAGAAAGCTCTTCTAACACTTCTTCATCATAAGAAGTAAATTTGTCTTTAGTAGGAACATGACCATCCCAATATTTGTTGGTTAGCACAACCACTCTATTAATAAAATTGCCAAAAATTCCGACTAACTCACTGTTGTTTCTAGTTTGAAAGTCAGCCCATGTAAAATCAGTGTCTTTGGATTCAGGAGCAGTAGAACATAAGGCATAACGTAGCACATCCTGTTGACCCTCGAAATCTTTCAAATAATCGTGTAGCCAAATCGCCCAATTTCTAGAGGTAGATAGCTTTTGACCTTCCAAATTTAAGAACTCATTAGCCGGAACATTGGTAGGCAATACAAAATCGCCGTGAGTCTTTAAAATAATAGGGAAAATAATAGCATGAAAAACGATATTATCTTTACCTATGAAATGAATAAGTTCAGCATCATTTTGCCAATAGTCTTGCCAATTTTTATTGTTTTCAAGAGCCCATTGTTTGGTGGCTGAAATGTAGCCAATGGGCGCGTCTAACCACACGTATAAAACTTTACCTTCAGCCCCTTCAATAGGCACTTTTACCCCCCAGTCTAAATCGCGTGTCATAGCACGTTCTCTTAAGCCGCCATCAATCCATGATTTGCACTGACCAATGACTTGAGAACGCCAATGCTTTGGGTTATGTAGTTGTTTTCCATTAAAAACGCCATTTTCTATCCAATCTTTCAGCCAGTCCTCGTGATCTTGCATAGGCAGGTACCAATGTTTAGTTTCTTTCATTACTGGTTCGTTACCACTCAGAGTAGATTTTGGATTTATCAACTCAGTAGGACTTAAAGCTGAACCACATTTTTCACATTGATCGCCATAAGCATTATCGTTACCACACTTTGGACAGGTTCCAACAATGTATCTGTCGGCTAAAAACTGTTGATGCTCTTCATCATAAAACTGTTGAGATACACTTTCTGTAAACACCCCTTTTTCGTGTAAAACCTCAAAGAATTCTTGAGCGGTTTGATGATGCAATGGATCTGAAGTACGATGATAAATATCGAAGTTAATGCCAAAGTCAGCAAACGATTGTTTATTAAGCTGATGATAAGTGTCAACAATTTCTTGTGGACTAAGCCCTTCTTTTTTTGCTCTTAATGTTATAGCAGCACCATGCTCGTCAGAGCCACAAACAAATAAGACATCATCTTGTTTTGATTTTCTGTAACGAACATAAATATCAGCAGGAAGATATGCTCCAGCAATGTGTCCAATATGTAAAGGTCCGTTGGCGTAAGGCAAAGCAGAAGTGACCGTATATCTTTTTTTTGTCATTAACTTGTTCTAAAAATTTATCTTCGCAAAGATATTAAAAGGTATCATACCTAAACGATGAATAAAGAACAATCTAGTTTACACATACCTCCTTACTTAAAAGAAGGTGACAAAATAGCTTTAATTTCTACTGCACGAAAAATAAGCAGAGATGAATTACAAGAAGCCGTAGGATGTATTAAAAGCTGGGGCTTAGATGTTGTATTTGGTAAACACCTTTTTAATAGCCATCATCAATTTTCCGGTAAAGATGATGAACGTACTAAGGACTTACAAACGATGTTGGATAATCCTGAGGTTAAAGCTATTCTATGTGTTCGTGGAGGCTATGGAACCGTTCGTATAATTGATGACATTGATTTCAGCCAATTTCAGAAAAACCCCAAATGGTTAGCTGGATTTAGTGACATTACGGTTTTGCACTCGCACATACACAAACTTAATATTGCTACTTTACACTCCACCATGCCAATAAGTTTTTCTAGTAATACTTCTGAAGCTTTAAAGAGTTTAAAAGACGCTTTATTAGGAAAACATTTAAGCATAGAAATAGACCACCACCCTTACAATAGATTTGGACAGGCAAAAGGGCAAATCGTTGGCGGCAATCTATCCATTTTATATAGTCTAATTGGCAGCCCATCAGACCTCAACACCGATGGTAAAATATTGTTTATAGAGGACTTGGACGAATACTTATACCATATAGATAGAATGATGATGAACCTAAAAAGAAGTGGTAAGTTATCTAATCTTAAAGGACTAATTGTGGGAGGAATGACAAAAATGAACGACAATACTATTCCTTTCGGTAAAGATGCAGAATCAATCATCAAAGATATGGTTTCTGAGTACAACTACCCTGTTTGTTTTGGTTTTCCTGCTGGACACATAAAAGACAATAGAGCACTGAAATTGGGCGTGATAGCTGAACTTAAAGTAGATAAACAATCTAGCTTAAACTATGAACAAAGCCCATGAAATAGGGCGTCAAGGTGAAGCTATAGCTTTGCACTTTTTAGCCTGTAAAAAACATCAAATATTAGAGAGAAACTGGCGTTGGCAAAAAGCCGAAATCGACATTATATCTCAAGATAAAAAGACCATAGTTTTTGTTGAAGTCAAAACTAGAAGCACTGAGCGTTATGGACAACCCAAAGAGTTTGTTAGTCTTCGTAAAGAAACCCTAATGAAAGAAGCCGCCGAAGCCTATTTAGAAATTAATGAATTGGAACTAGAACTGCGTTTCGACATTATCAGCATAGTGCTAAAAAACGGAAAAACAAAGATTGAGCACCTAGAAAATGTATTTTGAGAAGTGATTTAGCTACCTTTGCACAAATTTGGGAGATGGAAAAAAAGAATAAGAGTTTTAACAAAAGTAAGAAAGAGGATTCTAAAAATGGTTTCAATAAAGGAGATAATAAAAAGTCTGCTTTTAAAAAACCCTTTGCTAAACGTATATCCAAAAAGCCTGTAAAAAGCGATAAGCCTGGCATGCGATTAAATCAGTTCATTGCACATTCTGGAATAAGTTCACGTAGAGAAGCCGATAATCTTATAAAAGCAGGACTCGTACAAGTCAATGGTAAAATTATTGTAGAGATGGGCTTTAGAGTAATGCCAACAGATACCGTTAAATTCAATAAAGAAACCATAGCCTCTGAAACCAAGCGTTATTTACTATTAAACAAACCCAAAGACTACCTAACGAGCACTGACGATCCTAAAAAGAAAAATGTATACGAACTCATTGCTAAAGCCTGTAAAGAACGGCTTTATCCTGTCGGACGCCTAGATAGAATTACTTCTGGTCTTTTATTATTTACTAACGATGGCGAACTATCCAAAAAGCTAACCTACCCTAAACAGCGAGTTAAAAAAATATATCACATTACACTAGATAAAAACCTAAAAGCGGCAGACTTAAACAAAATAAAAGAAGGAATTAGTGTAGATGGACACGTGGTAGATATCGAAACTATTTCTTACATTCAAAATTCACCTAAAAAAGAAGTTGGTGTTGAAATTCATATCGGTAAAAACAGCACATTAAAAACCTTATTTGCTCACTTAGGATACAAAATTGTAAGAATGGACAGAGTATATTTTGGAGGGTTGACCAAAAAAGATATTACTAGAGGCAGATACAGATTTTTAAGTGATAAAGAAGTATCAATGCTAAAAATGATTTAATTTAGCATAATACTATTTTAATCTAGCCGTTAAAAAATTATGCGCATTCTTAAACGTATTTTACTCGCCCTGATTGTATTAACCATTTTATTGGTTGGTTCTTCTGCTGCCTACGTCTATTACCAACAAGATGACCTAGAACAAGCAGTAATAAAAGAAATAAACAAACGCTTGAAATCACCTATCAATATTGGTGATATTGAGTTTTCTGTCATTAAAAATTTCCCATTTGCTAGTGTTGAACTCAACAATATTCTTGCTATTGATGCTTTTCAAGAAGATACTTTGTGTGAAATAGAGTTACTCCAGCTGAAATTTAACGCACTAGATTTATACAACAATATTTATATCATTCAAGAACTAACATTAAAAAATGGCTTTGCATCAATTTATTACAAAGACAGTTTGCCAAACTATGAAATTTGGCACAGTACTCAAGATAGCTCACAGGAAGAAAATATAGACTTTGGCTTAGAAAACATCAACTTAGAAAATTTTAAAATTTCTTATGCTACTGACGAAATTCAGTCCATTTTTATCAATAATGAAAGCCAACTACAACTAAGCATAAATAATGGTAGAACAGAAATCAATTTGGAAGGGGATATCACTAACGAAAAACTGATTTTAGACGGCATAAATCACCTACCATCAAAAAAATTAAATGTCAATGGTGACATCGTTATAGATTCATTAGGATTAAATATTAAATCAGCCATAGCTATAAACGACATACAACTTGACTTAGACTTTGAGAGTACAGACAAAGCTATGACAGTCAAATTAAACACATCTGAATTCGAACTAGAACCCACTTTAAATCTCATTCCTAAAAATTATCTTTCAGCTTTAGAAGGCTATGAACTTCAAGGAAAAAGTGCTATTAAATTTAATTACATCAGCGACCAACAGAAAGAAGCCTATATAAAGGTTGATTTTGATTTGAAAGAAGGCTATATAAAAGGCAAAGATTTACCTTTTGAGATGAATGAGACATCTTTGAAGGGAAGTTATTCTAATGGTAAGCAGCGCACAGACGCAACTACAGAAATAAAACTCGACAACATACAATTTATAGCAAATGGCGAGTTAGTTCAAGCTAATGCCACTATACAAGGGCTCGAAAACCCTACCCTTATTACTGATTTCAACACTCAAATGCAACTCTCTGAAATAGAGAAATGGGGCTATGAACACGATTTTAAATCCTTAATCGGTGACGCTCAAATCAAAGGCACATACAAGGGGAAAATAGGCCTCAAAAACAAAGTCACATATGACTTGGCAATGGCTGAAAAGACAGCAGATTTAACTATCAATAACTTAAGCTTTCATAGTGACCAACAAAGCCCCCAATTAAGCGATGCTAAGCTTCACTTAAAGCTTATCGATGACAATGTGAACATCTCAGCATTTAATGGCACTCTTGCCAAAGAGAGTAAAATCAATTTTGTTGGAGGTATTGAAAATGTATTTTCCTATTTATTCCTTAAAAATGCTAATTTAAAAATTGCCGGTAATCTCAGCTCTGACTGGATGATAGTAGACGAATTTTTAGATGATACAAAAAAGACCACAGAAACACCCCAAGAAAGTAAGCCTCAAGCCATAAATTTGCCTAACGATATTGTTGCTAACATAAACCTCAATCTATTAGACTTAACTTTCGACCGTTTCCACATGCGAAACTTTTCCTCAAAAATTAGCTATAAAAACAAATTGCTCAAAGCAAAGGATATTGTGCTAGAAACTATGTCAGGAAAGATTACTTCAAACCTCACTTTTGAGCAAGTTAAAGATGGTAAATTAAGACTGATTAGCACAACAGGGCTAGACAATATTAATGTACGACAGCTATTTTATGAGTTTCATAACTTCGGACAAACTACAATGCGTCACAAACATTTGAAAGGAAAGATAGATTCAGAGATTTACCTAAGAAATGAATGGGATAAATACTTCAACCCTATTGATAAGCACCTCTACTCTTTTATTGATGTAAAAATTAATAACGGTGAGCTTTTGGACTTTGAGCCTTTAATGATGATGTCAGATTATATTAGTGTAGAGGAATTAAAACGAATAAAATTTTCTACTTTAGAAAACCAAATTGAGATTAAGAATAACTTAATTGACATACCATTTATGGAAATTCACTCTACTGCCATAGATATTGCTGGAGCAGGAACACACTCTTTTGACAACGTTATGGACTATGAGTTTAAAATCCTATTGAATGAAATATTGGGCAATAAGTTTAAACGAGAAAACAAGAAAAAGGTGTCCGAATTTGGTGTCGTTCAAGACGATGGTGTTAAGGGTATGACTATGTTCTTAAAAATGCAAGGCACAGTAGATGACCCACAGATTTCATACAATACCTTACGACTAAGAGAGTCATTAAGTGATGGTTTTAAGAAAGAGAAAAAAGAACTGAAAGACGTTATTAAAAATCAGTTTGAAGATAAAGACAACGATAATCATATACAAGGCAATCCGGACTACGATAATATCATTGAATGGGAGGAATAAATATATATAGCACGAGGAAAAATTGGAAAATTGTCCTATTTATCTTTGCCACTATCATCTGCCTAGCATCACTAACCTACACCAACAAGCTCGTCAGTGATTTAGATACAGAAGAAAGGAAAAAGATTGAATTGTGGGCAGAAGCCACCAATCAATTGGTCAATTCAGGTATGGGACCTACCAATAATATTTTGGCAAGTCGCATTATGCAAGAAAATACAACTATACCGATTATCCTAACCAATGAGGTTGGCGAAATAATCGGAAATAGAAATTTGCCAAAACGACCTAATCAAGAAGCGTTTTTACAAAAACAACTGAGTTTAATGATGGAACAACACGAACCCATCATCATTGAAGCCAAAATGAATGGACAAGTCATCTTAACACAGTACCTCTATTACAAAGACTCTTACATTTTAAGTCAGTTACGCTTTTACCCTCTTTTACAATTACTAGTTATATTCTTATATGTGGGTATTGCCTATTTAGCATTCAATCGTTCCAAAAAGTCAGAACAAAATTTAGTGTGGGCAGGCATGGCAAAAGAAACCGCTCATCAGATAGGCACTCCCCTATCTTCACTGATGGCATGGGTGGAAATTCTTAAAGCTAAAGAAGGTATGACTGAGATAAGTAAGGAGATTAATAAAGATGTCAAACGATTAGAAACTATAACAGAACGTTTTTCAAAAGTAGGCTCAAAACCTACATTGGAAAATGAAAGCATCTATGAAATTCTGAATCAAACGGTATCCTATTTGCAGGATAGGTTATCCTCTAATGTACACCTAGAGCTCGACAATCAGTGCAACGACTCCACTGCTCCAATAAATAGTACATTATTTGAATGGGTTGTGGAAAATATCTGCAAAAATGCTGCAGATGCGATGGATGGAAAGGGAAATATTAAAATCAAACTATTCAGCGATTCGGATTATCTAAAAATAGACATTTCCGACAACGGAAAAGGATTACAAAAAGCCAATTTCAAACGTATTTTTGAGCCTGGATTTACTACCAAAAAAAGAGGGTGGGGATTGGGATTATCCTTGTCAAAACGAATTATCGAAGAGTATCATTTAGGTAGACTCTACGTCAAAAGTTCATCTAAAGAAGGGACAACCTTTCGTATTTCTCTTCACAGAAATTAAATTCCACAGCTTCCTTTACCACGTTTAAATAAATATTCTTGGTGATATTCTTCTGCTCTGTAAAACGTTTGGGCAGGCACAATTTCTGTCACTATGGGCTGACTAAACTTGCCAGACTTATCTAATTCATCTTTAGTACGCTTAGCAATGTCTTCTTGTTCACTATCGTGGAAGAATACTGCCGAACGGTATTGAGTTCCTACATCAGGACCTTGGCGATTAAGTGTAGTTGGGTTATGGTTTTCCCAAAAAAGTTGTATCAGTTCATCAAAGCTAATTTGTTGGGGGTCGTAAACAACTTCTACTGCTTCAGCATGCATGGTATTCTCATAACACACCTCTTTGTAGGTTGGGTTTTTGGTATGACCACCAATGTAGCCTACATCTGTAGAGTAAACCCCTTTTAGCGTTCTAAAAAGTTCTTCCACACCCCAAAAACAACCAGCCGCAAAAGTGGCTTTCTTCAATTTTTCATCGGCTATAAAGCGAACACTGATACTATTCACGCAATGGCGCGTATTTTCAGGAGTTAGGTTTTCTCCAACAAAAACGTGTCCAAGATGACCGTCACATTTGGCGCAAGTAATTTCTGTACGCTCGTAACCCAAATCAAAATCGGAAGTTTTCTTGATAGCCCCTTCTTTAACCTTGTCAAAAGCTGGCCAACCACAACCAGCATCAAACTTATCGGACGAATCATACAAATGACTACCACAAGCTCGGCAGACAAAAATACCGGCTTCATAAAAGTTATCGTATTCGCCAGTAAATGGAGCTTCAGTGCCTTTATCTACAATTACTCTTTTTTCTTCAGGGCTTAAATTTTCAAAATAATTAGGGTTCATTGGTGTCGGCGTTGTTTTAGTTTGACAAGAAATTAACAATGGTGAAACAAGACAAAAATACAGCATAAAGGAAAATAATTTATAGCCTGTATAAGTCAAATTCTTAACTATTTTTGTGGGGTGTCTGGTATCTATATACATATTCCTTTTTGTAAACAGCAGTGCCATTATTGCGATTTTCATTTTTCCACTTCTCTAAAAACAAAGGAAGATTTATTAAATGCCTTAGTGCATGAAATGAAAATTCAATCGTCATTTTTAGCAGGTACAAAGATACGGACAATTTACTTTGGTGGTGGCACACCATCTATATTATCACAAAATGAAATAAAAACTTTATTTGAAGCCTTATACCAAACCTTTGAACTCGATGATGTGGAAGAAATAACCATTGAGGCCAATCCAGACGATTTGACTGAACAAAAGGTCAAGGAGCTAAAGGATACACCTATAAACCGATTTAGTATAGGGGTGCAATCCTTCCAAGCTAAGGATTTAGAATATATGAATAGGGCCCATAATGTTCATCAGGCTCACGACTCTATTAAACGAGTACAAGATGCGGGTTGGGAAAACATAACCCTTGATCTTATTTATGGTACACCTACCTTAAGCCATGAACAATGGCAAGAGAATATGCAAACTGTAATTGATATAAACGTACCACACTTATCGGCATATGGGCTAACAGTGGAAGAAAAGACGCCACTACATCACGCTATAAAAAAAGGAAAGCAGTTACCATTAGACGAAGAAAAAAGTAAAGTTCAGTTTGAAATGCTGATGGATTTCATTCCAAAAAATGGACTAGAACAATATGAAATATCCAACTTTGCTAAGAAAGGATATGAAGCCAAACACAACGGCAGTTATTGGACAGATGAAAAATATTTAGGGCTAGGACCTTCAGCACATTCCTTTGATGGAGAAAGAAGAATATGGAATATTTCATATAATATACGCTATATCAACTCCATTAAAAAAGGGCAACTAAACAACGATTTTGAGGTGCTTAGCCAAGAACAACGCTTTAACGAATACGTTTTAACCTCATTACGCACTAAGGAAGGCTGTAATTTGGACTATGTAAAATCTCGTTTTTCGCCATTTTTAGTCAATTTTTTAACCTTTTCTATAAAAAAATGGATAAAAAATGGAGAAATTGAACAAAATGGCAGCTTTTTAGTATTGACAAAAAAAGGCAAATTTGTTGCCGATTGGGTGGCATCAGAACTTTTTTACATTAGCTAAACTAACAATGTAAGAAAAATGCCGTTTTTTGAACGTTTTTTAATAGTTTTAGTAACTTTTTTAATAGTTTTTATCGCTTTTTATTAAAAAACACGGCTTTTTACCAAACCACAAAAGACGAAAAACATAATAACACAAAAAAACAAAAATACAGACGTTTTTAAGCATTTTTGAGCCACTTTTGAGTGTTTTTGAGTAAAAAAAGAAGTTTTTATATAAAAATTACGACTTTTAAAAACCCAGAATTGACAAAAACACTAAAAACAAGACTATTTATTAAATTTTGAATACTTTTAAGCCATGATAGCAAACATTACACATCAAGACCAAACATTTAGAGTCGATTTATCCAAACCCATAGATATTTCCTTACCACTAAAAGCAGGTTTAGACAATCCAACCGCTTGGTATGTACCTGAAGTAAAAATGGATGCTGTAGTGATGGGCGACTGGGTAGGAGAAGTTAAACAAGGTGGTTCAGTCAATTTTTTCAATGTTTCTTTCAACCCTCACGGACATGGCACACATACCGAATGTGTAGGGCACATTTCAGAAAACAAAGAATCAGTAAACGATTGTATAACTAGCTATTTTTTTAACGCCCAACTCATAAGCATAGAACCTACAAAGCAAGGCGATGATGGAGTTATTACTAAAACACAAATTCAAAACCTTATCGAAAACAATATTGAAGCTATAGTTATTAGAACTCTTCCGAATGGAGAGGATAAAAAAACAATGGCATATTCTAATACCAACCCACCCTATTTGGAAAAAGAAGCCGCTCAATTATTGAAAGACTTAGGCGTAAAGCATTTACTCATTGACTTGCCGTCCGTAGATAAAGAACAAGATAATGGCGTATTGGCTGCTCACCATGCCTTTTGGGACTATCCTCAACATACTAGAATGGATTGTAGTATTACTGAACTAATATACGTGCCATCAAAAATCAAAGACGGACGTTATTTACTCAACCTCAGCTTTGCCCCATTTCACAACGACGCTAGTCCTAGCAGACCTACGCTTTACGCCTTAATATGATAGAAGAATTAAGAGACTATTGCTTAGCAAAAAAACAGGTTAGCGAGAGTTTTCCTTTTGATGAAAGCACTTTAGTCTTTAAGGTTCATAACAAAATGTTTGCTCTTATCTCCTTAGGGCAAGACCCTTTGAGAATGAACCTCAAGTGTGAGCCTGAAAAAGCCATAGAGCTAAGAGAAGCTTATTGGCAAGTTACCCCAGGCTACCACTCCAATAAAAAACATTGGAACACTATAATTGTAGATGGCTTATCCTCAAAGCAAGTACAAGAATGGATTGACCACTCTTACCAATTGGTATGGGACAAACTGCCTAAACGTCATAAAGTCTAGTATTTTTCTAACTGTTCTACACGCTCCAATAATTGATTGTATTTTGTCTTTAATTGCTCTATTTCTTCTTGTTGTTCCTGAATCCCTTTGATAGCAATGGGAATAAAATCGTTATAGCGAACTTCATAATGCCCTTGGTCCGTTTGTGTCAAAAAGCCTTGGTCATCAAAACCTACCTCCTCTAGCACCTTGACCAGCTCTTGTGCTATAAAGCCTACTTCACGAGTTTTTACAGTCGAATTTTTACGTACATAATCTACTGGACGTAACTTTGAAATGAGTTTCATTCCATAAGGTAAATCTCTGACCTTTTCTTTCCAATGCAAATCTGAAGATGTAGACCAAGACACTTGAATAGCAGCACTCACTATAGCGGAATTACCCATTCTGACTTGGTTACTTCCTAATGGATTTGCAACTTGAGCATCGTAACCAATCCCAATATTGTTACTCCCCTTTGTTTGTACAAGGGCAGAAGAACCAAAAGCACAATTACGATCACCTGAAATATTTTCTTTCAATGATAAATAGCCAAAAGAACAATTATTATCTCCAAACATATTCTCAATTGAAGATGAGCGACCAAAAGCAGAATTATAACTTCCCCTGTTAAAAAGCAATGCAGATGAGCCAAAAGCAGAATTTGATCCGCCCAAAGTACCTAATCCCAAACTATTATAACCTACGGCAGAATTATCAACACCGCTAGCATTACTGCTTAAACTCCCTGCTCCAAAAGCAGAGTTTCGATAGCCTGAAACAACATCTGATAAAGTATTATAACCACAAGCCGTATTTAAACTTCCTACAGTGTTAGAAGTCAAAGCATTATAGCCTACCCCAACATTATAGGAGCTAGTATTTGATGCGCCTGCATTTTGACCAACAAAAACACCAAATTGACTATTTAATACTTCAAATCGTGCTTTATTCATCCTAAAATAGGTTGTTCCAGCAAGTGCATATTCTATTAAATCGTTATCAGCACCATCATCAACTTTTATCCATGTATCTCTATCTTCATCGATAATTATCGATGAAGTATCACTAGTGGAGGACGAAGTAGAAACGCCTAAAGCAACCCATTCTGTACCATTATACTGATAAGTTGAGTTCTCTGTAATAACAAAAGCTAATTGCCCTGCTAATGGACTTATAATATTATTCAAATCAACAACAGAAGGCACATTATGCAATCGAATGAGCTGGTCTGAAACTAATTGGGAATAGGAGTGAAAATTAAAAAAAAGGAATAAGATGATATAAAATAATTTTTTCATGCTCATAAGATTTAAGGCTAGATTCGATAAGTACGAATTTAATGTAAAAAATTGTTATAAAGAAATCTATGAAGTTCTTTTTAGCGAATAGATATATTCAAAACAATCGATAAACCGCCTTAGACAATTATTCTTAAGATGACATCAATATTAACGGCTCAAAGAGTTAAGGTTTTAATTGTTCAAATCGTTCTATTAATTGTTGGTAATTCGCTTTTAATTCATCAATTTGAGCTTGTTGCTTTTCCAGTTGTACTTGCTGTTCCTGAATACCTTTTATAGCAATGGGAATAAAATCGTTATAGCGCACCTCATAATGCCCTTGGTCCGTTTGTGTCAAAAAGCCTTGGTCATCAAAACCTATTTCCTCAAGCACCTTGACCAGCTCTTGTGCTATAAAGCCTACTTCACGAGTTTTTATAGTCGAATTTTTACGTACATAATCCACTGGACGTAACTTTGAAATGAGATTCATTCCATAAGGCAAATCTCTGACCTTTTCTTTCCAATATAAATCTGACGATATAGACCAAGCAACCTGAACTGCTGCGTGTGTAATATCGGTATTTCCTATTCTAACCTGATTGCTATTGTTAGCATTCGCCAATTGCGCATAGTATCCAATGACATTGTTATTAATTCCATTATTGTGTACCATAGCAAATGCTCCTATTGCAAGAGCTTTATCTGAGTTTGAACGAAAAGCTGATTGATAACCTAAAGCAACACTAAATTCTGCGCTAATATTATTAAAAAGCGAACGTGAACCAACAGCAGTAGAAAACTCACCCGTAGTATTCTTTTTGAATGAAGACTCGCCTAAACTTACACATTCGTAACATTCTGTACACGAATAATGTGAATTATGTCCTATAGCATCATTTCTAAAGTTTGTTCCTACTATAGCAGCACTACTATTTGGCAAGTTGTCCTGAAGTGTATTTGAACCAATTCCTAAGTTAGTTCCACCTTGATTTTGGTGTAGCGAATTAAATCCTACCGCAATACAACCATCTCCATAACCGTCATAAATGTGTGAGTCATAAATATTTTCTTTAAAGGCACCTCTGCCAATAACTAAATTTCTTTTGCCCTCAATAGCTGCCTCATTTCCAATTAAAATTGAGGTTTTAGGACTGTTTACTTGAAATTTACCTAGTGTATCTATCATAAGAACATTGACGCCTTTTGTATGGAAATTTATTTCATCATTATCATTTCCATCATGAACTTCAATCTTGGTATCAGAATCTATATCTACCAATTCTGTTGTTGAAATTAACAGTATATCTGCATCAATTATTTCCCAATTTAAACCAGTAAATTGATAAGTCGTATTTTGAGAGTCTACATAAATAAGATTCCCATTGTAGGGATTAGAAACTAATCCTAATTCATTAAAATTTGATACCCTTTGTAAACTTAATAGTTGGTCTGATGAAAATTGAGCTATAGATTTTAAACTAAAAATAATCAAAAAAAATAGTAAATGCTTAACGTTTTTCATGATTAAATTACTGTTCTAAGAGTTTAATTTTTTCATTCAAAATTTTTAAAGCTGCAGATAGTTGGTTTATTTCTTCTTGTTGCTTATCAATATTTTCTTGCTGTTGTTGTATTCCTTTAATAGCAATAGGGATAAAATCGTTATAACGCACTTCATAATACCCTTGGTCCGTTTGTGTCAAAAAGCCTTGATCGTCAAAACCCACATCTTCTAACACTTGAGCCAATTCTTGGGCAATTAAACCTACTTCACGGCTATTATCAGAAGAATTTTTTCGCACATAATCTACTGGGCGCAATTTAGAAATGACGTTCATTCCATAAGGTAAGTCTCTGACTTTTTCTTTCCATAACAAATCAGACGATGTAGACCAAGCAATCTGAACTGCTGCGTGTGAAATATCGGTATTTCCTATTCTAACTTGATTGCTGTTAGAATTATTTGCAACTTGAGCGTTATACCCAACAGCAGTATTATTATTGCCCGTTATTTGAGCTAATGCCCTACCTCCTATAGCCGTATTATAATTTATATCATCTCCTACATAAACTGCAGACTCGTATCCAAAAGCAACATTATAATCCCCATATTTATTTGTTAATAAACTTCTTACTCCAACTCCAACATTACCAATTCCCGATCGATTATCCTCTAATGCTCGAAACCCTACCGCTATATTAGAGTCGCCATCAGAAATTTTTAATAACGATAAAGCGCCAATAGCAACATTGGCATTACAATTATTAGAAGTGCTTTTAAGATAAGACATTGCTCTATAACCAATAGCAACATTAGAACTTCCTTTATTATCATTCAATGCACTATAACCTAATGCTACACAATCACTTCCAAAACCTCCACCTTCCATTTCATGATTGTTTTGAAATGCTAGCGAACCTACTACTACATTTCTTTCTCCCATAATATTTGGGTTTGACCCTATTAAAATCGAATTATTTGGGTTGTTTATTTTTAATCTAGCGTTAGTGTCAATATTTAAAACATTATTTCCTTTTGCATACATTCTTATTTCATCCATATCAAAGCCGTCTTCTACCATTACTTTAGTATCTCCATCCAAATCAACTAATTCAATGGTTGATGGAGTTCCAGGAATACAGAAATTTCCCCACTCAATTCCGTTATACTGATAAGTTGTATTCTCAGAAACAACATAAGCCAATTGCCCCGCTAATGGATTAGTTATAGCATTCAAATCAACAAGAGAAGGCACATTATACAAACGTGTGAGCTGCTCTGAAACTAATTGAGAATAGGAGTGAAAACTAAAAGAAAGATATAAGAGGATACAAAATAATTTTTTCATTACAATTTGGACTTAAGGTTAGTACGTTAGTACGTTAGTACGTTAGTACGTTAGTACGTTAGTACGTTAGTACAAATTTAATACAAAAAACTGTTGTAAGGAAATCGTTTGGCGTGAATTTCTTTAGCTATTTCGTATAATTTATCCCTGAAGGAATCAAAGTTATCTTTCTGCAAAGCCGATATAAAAATACTTTCTCCACTCTTTGCCATCCAAGTGCGTTTCCACTCCTCCAACGAAATATTAGCTTTTGTAGCAGGTGTCAAATCGTCTTCGTCTTTCTTTTCATAAGTGAATGCGTCCACTTTATTGAAGACCATAACAGTTGGCTTATCAAATGCATTAATTTCGTCTAAGGTTTTATGGACTATGTCTATTTGTTCTTCAAAATTAGGGTGTGAGATATCAACTACATGCAATAAAATATCGGCTTCTCTAACTTCGTCTAAAGTCGATTTAAAGCTTTCGACCAATTGATGGGGCAATTTGCGAATAAAGCCTACGGTATCAGATAATAAAAAAGGTAAATTGCCAATAACCACCTTTCTTACGGTAGTATCTAAAGTGGCAAACAATTTGTTTTCAGCAAAGACCTCCGATTTGGACAAGCTATTCATTATGGTTGATTTGCCTACATTGGTATAACCGACTAAAGCCACCCTAACTAAAGCTCCTCTATTACCCCTTTGAATGGCTTTTTGTTTGTCAATCTTAATTAACTTCTTTTTGAGGAGGGCTATTTTATCTTGAATGATACGTCTATCGGTTTCAATCTGTGTTTCACCCGGTCCACGCATACCGATACCCCCTTTTTGACGCTCTAAGTGAGTCCACATACGGGTTAGTCGGGGCAAAAGGTATTCGTACTGAGCTAATTCTACTTGTGTCCTAGAGTGAGCAGTTCGTGCTCTTGACGCAAAAATATCAAGAATAAGATTACTCCTATCTAGTATTTTGCATTCTAATTCCTTTTCAATATTTCTAAGCTGAGAAGGCCCAAGTTCATCGTCAAAAATGACCAGTTGGACATCTTCATCTTTGATAAAGCGTTTTATCTCAATGAGTTTACCTTTTCCAACAAATGTTTTGGGGTTAGCAACAGCTAATTTTTGAGTAAAATGTTTAACAGCAATTGCACCTGCAGTATGAGCTAAAAAGTCCAATTCTTCCAAATACTCTTTGGCTTGACTTTCGTTTTGGTCATTGGTTATCAAACCCACCAAAACGGCTCTTTCCTCAACAAAATCGTGAGTAAGCTTTTGACTCATATTATAACCAACTTGGAGGTAAAGACCATACTATACAAAGTGTTGCAATTGCAAATAATATAAAAGTTCTTCGATGATTACTAGCATCTTCAGATTTTTTAGACTTAGAACGAGCCACAGTTAGCAGGACTAAAGCAATAGTCATCATCAAAGGATGCTCCAAAGCATACAAACGAGAAAGAGAATCCCCCATTGCTTGGTCTAAACTTTTGACATTAGGGCTAACAAAATAGAGTATTGCTCCAACTACCCATTGAATATGCGCTGTTATCATAGCAAACAACACCAATTTATTGGATAATTTATCAAAAGAAGAAGATTGTATCCAGCCGATTAAAGATTTCACCAATACAGCACCGATTAATAATATAAGTATAAAAGGTAAGTTAGAATGTAAATGTAATAGTCCGATGTACATAAAATTAATTTTTGGCAAAGGTAAGGAATTATATCCGTCAGTAATTTGTAATTTAACACCCTAAAATTAACAATTAACAATGAAGTATCTTTTAATCGTTTTTACTAGCTTAGGTCTTGCTCTTTCGGCTCTAGCACAACATACGTTTCCTGTAAATGGAGTCGTTAATAGTTACGAATCTACTCATGCTTTTATCAATGCAACTTTAGTTGTTTCTCCCCAACAAAGTATCCAAAATGGAACCCTCATCATAAAAGGTGATGAGATCCTTAGAGCCGATGCTGATACCACAATTCCGCAAGGGGCTATCGTTCACGATATGAAGGGCAAATACATTTACCCATCTTTCATAGATTTGAATGCTAACTACGGTATAGAAGAACCTAAAAAAGTCAAGTGGAAACCCTCACCACAATATGAGAGCAACACTAAAAGTGGTGCTGGTTGGAATGAAGCCATACACCCTGAATTCAATGCCAATAGCCTTTTTGCTTACGATGAAAATGAAGCCGACAGCTACCGTTCAGCAGGTTTTGGCGTGGTACTAAGCCATCAAAATAATGGTATCGCCAGAGGTAGTGGTTTATTAACCACACTAGCAGATGGCTCTGAAAACAAAAGCATCTTGAAAGGTAAAGCGAGTGCTCACTATTCTTTGAGCAAGGGAACATCAAGACAAAAATACCCGAGCTCATTAATGGGAACATTAGCTCTACTTCACCAAAGCTATCTTGACGCCGAATGGTATGCTCAAGGGCAAGACAAAGAATACAACCGTTCTCTAGAAGCTTGGAACGAACTACAAGACTATCCGCAATTTTTTGAAGTTAGGGATAAACTAGATATTTTTAGAATTCATAAGATAGCCGATGAATTTGAGACAGACTATTATGTGGTAGGTAATGGCGATGAATATCAGCGTATAAATGAGCTAGTCAATACTAACTTTTCTATGGTTATTCCATTAAATTTTCCAGATGCTTATGACGTTAGCAATCCACAAGCTGCAGATATGGTATCTCTCAAAAAAATGAAACATTGGGAATTAGCCCCAACCAATCCAGCAGTACTTTTTGACAACGGTATCTTTGTAGCTTTTACTAGCTCAAAGCTGAAAAAGAAAAGTCAGTTTTTGGATAAAGTAAAGACCGCTATTGAGCACGGTTTGAGTGAAAGTGACGCTTTGGCAGCACTGACAACCAACCCTGCTGAAATGATAGAAATGAGCCATAAAATAGGCACACTAGAAAAAGGAAAGTTAGCTAACTTCATCGTTAGTTCTGCGCCCATCTTTGAAGACGCTGAGCTAATTAGTAATTGGATACAAGGAAAAGAATACCCTATCAATACACCAAAAAGTATTGATTTTAGAGGAAACTACCTCAGCTTTGAAAAAGACACCCTTAAAATTAGTGGCTCGTTAGAAAAGCATAGTGGCAAACTCCTCATAGACACTTTAGATTTTAAAGTGAAATTAACCCAAGAAGGCCCTCACCTCAACTTACAATACGAAACGGACGAGGGAGTATATCGAATTAACGTCTTGAAAGAAAAACAAACACTTGTTGGAACGGGCGTAAGTCCTAAAGGTCAAACCTTCGATTGGTCGGCGCAACTTATTGAAGCCTTTGAAGAACTAGACGAAGTTGAAGAAGATACCCCACATGTTCCCCACTACGGCGAAACATGGTTTCCAAATATGGCGTACGGTTGGCAAGAACAACCCACACAAGACAACATTATTTTTAGAAATGCTACGGTTTGGACCAACGAAGATGTAGGCACAATCGACCAAGCTGATGTAGCCATTTCACAAGGTAAAATTGTCAAAGTAGGAGTCGGAATAGTTGCTGAAGAAATATTTAAAAAAGAGAGTTTCCAAGAAATAGATGCTAAGGGTATGCACCTCACATCAGGTATCATAGACGAACATTCTCATATAGCTATTAGTCGTGGTGTTAACGAAGGTTCTCAAGCGAGTAGTGCCGAAGTGAGCATCGCTAATGTGATAAACTCAGACGACATTAATATATACCGTCAACTTTCTGGTGGCGTAACTACAGCTCAATTACTTCACGGCTCTGCTAATCCCATCGGCGGACAGTCTGGTATTATCAAATTCCGTTGGGGTAGTAGCCCTGACCAAATGAAGTTTGAAGGTGCTGATGGTTTTATCAAATTTGCCTTAGGCGAAAACGTTAAGCAATCCAATTGGGGCGATTATGAGCGTATTAGATTCCCGCAAACACGAATGGGAGTAGAACAAGTGTTTTACGACCACTTTATGCGAGCAAGGGCATACGAAAAAGAGTGGCAAAACTATAACGCCTTGTCCTTATCAGAAAAAAGAAGAACCCAAGCCCCAAGAGAAGATTTAGAGATGAATACCTTAGTAGAAATCCTAAATAGCGAACGCTTTATCACTTGCCACTCTTACGTACAATCGGAGATTAATATGCTAATGCATGTAGCCGATTCTATGGGCTTTACCTTGAATACTTTTACTCACATTTTGGAAGGCTATAAGGTGGCTGACAAGATGAAAGAACACGGAGCTGGGGCATCTACCTTTTCAGATTGGTGGGCTTATAAGTTTGAGGTCAATGACGCTATCCCTCACAATGCCTCTATACTTGCCGATATGGGTATCGTTACTGCCATAAACTCAGATGATGCTGAAATGGCAAGACGACTCAATCAAGAAGCTGCCAAAGCCGTTAAATACGGAGGCGTTAGCCAAGAAGAAGCATGGAAAATGGTCACCCTCAACCCTGCTAAATTATTGCACCTAGACCATAGAGTAGGTAGTATCAAATCAGGCAAAGATGCCGATATCGTACTTTGGACTGACAATCCCTTATCGGTTTATGCCAAAGTACAACAAACCTATGTCGATGGGCGTTGTTACTTTGATGCTGAAAAAGACTTAGAGCTAAGACAACGTAACACCCAAGAACGTGCTCGACTTATACAGAAAATGCTGAGTGACAAAAAAGCAGGAAAACCTACCCAAGTAGTAAAAGCAGAACAACGCATTCACTACCATTGCGACACTCTTGAAGACGGTAAACATGACAATCATCAACACTAAAAAATACAACATGAAACATTTTCTTTTAACACTACTTTTTGCTCCACTAATGGGTTTTGGGCAAAACACTTTATTCCTAGGTGGCAAAGCTCATCTTGGCAATGGAGAATTCATCGATGTATCGGCTATATCAGTCAATAATGGTAAATTCGAAATGGTGGCTAATGCTAAAACTATACGCATTAACCCTCAAGCATTTGATACCATCATACACATATATGACCACCACGTCTATCCTGCTTTTATAGCCACCAATACGACTTTGGGTATCACTGAAATTAGTGCCGTTAGAGCGACTAATGATTACCGAGAAACAGGAACATTCAAGCCACATGTGCGCTCGTTGATAGCCTACAATGCCGAGAGTGTTATTATCCCTACCATTAGAAGTAATGGGGTTTTATTAGCTCAGATAGCACCACAAGGTGGTCGCATTACAGGAAGTTCCTCAGTGATGAAATTAGACGGTTGGAACTGGGAAGATGCTGTATTAAAAGCCGACGATGGCATACACCTCAATTGGCCTCCTTACTTCGTGCAAACAGGCTGGTGGGCTGAACCTGGCGACATCAAAAAGACGGAAGAATACGATATGCAATGTCAAGAAATGGAGGATTACTTTGTAAAAAGTAAAAGTTTTTATGAAAGCAAAAGCACCGTTAATGATTTACCTATGATGGCTATGCAAGGACTTTTTAGTGGAGAAAAAAGGCTTTATATACATGCCAATTTGCAAAGAGAAATGACAGATGCCATTTTATTTGCCAAAAAAATGGGAGTCAAACATATGGCAATTGTTGGAGCTCGAGAAGCTCATAAAATGGCTGCTTTCCTAAAAGCAAATGACATCCCAGTTATATTAGATCGTATCCATCGACTACCTGCCACTGAGAGTACTGGTGTTGATGTGCCTTACAAACAGGCCTCCATTTTACATAAGGCTGGTGTTAAGTTTGCCTTTTGCTATCAAGGAGATATGGAAGCTATGGGACAACGTAACCTACCGTTTTCTGCTGGTACTGCCGTAGCACACGGCTTGCCCTACGAAGAAGCCGTTAAAGCATTGACACTAAATACTGCCGAAATTTTGGGAATTGACGAGCATACTGGTCAGATAAAAAGTGGTATGGACGCTACCTTCTTTATTTCTAAAGGCGATGCTTTGGACATGATGGGCAATGATGTGAAACACGCTTTCATTAAAGGTCAAGCTATTGACTTAGACAACAAGCAAAAAGTCCTCAACAAAAAATACAGAAAGAAGTACGGATTAGAAGTTAAATAATAGAATACTTGTGATAAAAAAACAGTTGTTTTAGCTCACCTTTAATAGCCTACCTTTTGTCTGACTCTCTCAAGTACCGACTGGGCAATAACTTTGGCTTTTTCTGCCCCCTTTAACAACTCCGACTCTATCTCGTCGGTATTTTGCATCAAATAATCAAAGCGTTCTCTCTCTTTTGAAAAGCGTTCCAAAATAAGCTCGTACAAGGCTTGTTTGGCGTGTCCATAACCGAAATTACCACCTTCGTATTGGGCTTTTAGTTCAGCAATTTGAGAATCAGAAGCCAATAGCTGATACAACTGAAACACATTACAGGAAGACCAATCTTTAGGCTCTTCAAGGGCTGTGCTATCAGTAACAATTCCCATAATTTGTTTGCGCAATTTCTTTTCTGGCAAAAAGATGTCAATAAAATTATTGTACGATTTACTCATCTTTTGACCGTCAGTACCCGGAATAGTCATAACACGTTCATCAATTTGGGCTTCTGGCAACACCAAAGTATCGCCATAAGTATGGTTAAAAGAACCCGCAATATCTCGTGTCATTTCTAGATGTTGTTGTTGGTCTTTTCCCACAGGCACAATTTCTGCATCGTACAATAAAATGTCTGCCGCCATTAGTACAGGGTAAGTAAACAAACCAGAATTTACATCTGACAATCTATTGGCTTTATCTTTAAAAGAGTGAGCATTTGCCAACATAGGGAAAGGCGTAAAACAATTCAAATACCATGTCAGTTCGCAGACTTCAGTACAATCCGATTGACGATAAAAAATGTTTTTAGACGTATCAAAACCAAAAGCCAACCAAGTAGCTGCCGTAGCATAGGTGTTGTGCCTCAATAGCTCGGCATCTCTTATTGTTGTTAAAGAGTGTAAGTCCGCAATAAATAGCAAACTCTCATTAGCAGGATTTTTGGATAATTCTATAGCGGGAATAATTGCACCAAGAATGTTACCCAAATGAGGAACTCCTGTACTCTGTATGCCAGTTAAAACTCTTGCCATGCGTTAAATTTTAGAGTGTAAAAATAAGAATTGCTGTAAATATGCCATCTAATTAGCTATTTTTGTTTGCTCTTATGAAGATAATAAAAGGGATACTCAGCTTATTGTGGCGATTATGGTTTGCACTATGCTTTGCCATACCCTTTCTTATCCTATTGCCGATTACTATTTTCATGACGCTAAGTCCTAAGTTTTACCCTGTCCTTTATTTCTTTTTACACCGTATCAGTAAATTCATGATGTATGCCAGTGGTATATTTCCAAAAGTCAACAAAGAATATAAGCTAGACCCTAAAAAACAATATCTGTTTTGTAGCAATCACACCTCAACGATTGATATTCCAATGATGTTTTTTTTGAGTAAAAAGCCCATCGCATTCATTGGTAAAGACTCTATCAGCAAATACCCCATCTTTGGCTACTATTACAAACGCTTTAATGTTTTGGTCAATCGAGCAAGTTTGAGAAATTCGTATGCTGCTTTTGAACAAGCTGGACAAAAGATAAAAGACGGACAGAATATGGTTATTTTTCCTGAGGGCGGCATTGTAAAAGAAAGTTTACGCTTAGGAAAATTCAAAAATGGCCCTTTTAGGTTGGCAGTAGAACAGAATGTTAGCATAATTCCTATTACCTTTGCCGACAACAAGCATATTTTTCCCGTTCAGTACATGAAAGGAAAACCGCAAAGGGCTAGAATAACCATTCATCAACCCATTGACAATTGCTCGACTTACAGCATAGAAGACCTAAAAAATAAAGTATTTAACACCATTGAAAAGGAATTGATTCGATATGAAAATTGACCAAACACTAATTGAAAAACTAGCTAAACTCAGTCAGCTAGATTTCAGCCAAGAAGCAAAAAACAAAATGGAACAAGATTTAAATAAAATCTTAGCCTTTGTCGATGAGTTAAATACTCTGAATACCGATGATATCGAACCTTTAGTCTATATCAATGAGGAAGTCAATAAGCTGAGGGAAGATAAAGTCGCTGAACATCTGCCTAAAGAAAAGGCACTTAAAAATGCTCCGGATAAAGACTCGGATTATTTCAAAGTGCCTACGGTATTAAAAAAGTAGCCCTTAACAGTTTTCGTCAAAAGCCTGCATGAGGTTTTCAGCTATCATTTCTGCTGGACGACCTTCTATATGATGTCTTTCTATAAAGTGAACCAACTCACCATCTTTGAATAAAGCTATTGATGGCGAAGATGGAGGATAAGGCAAACAGTAATCTCTAACTTTAGCTACCGCCTCTTTGTCTTGTCCTGCAAAGACAGTCGTTAATTTATTAGGCACTTTGCTGTGTTTTGCCGCCATCTTAACAGCCGGACGAGCATTACCAGCAGCGCAACCGCATACCGAATTTATCATAACTAAGACAGAGCCGCTCTTTTCGGAGAGAACAGCCTCTACTTCTTGAGCGTTGCGCATTTCTTCAAAACCTGCTTCGGTCAAATCTAAGCGCATAGGAGTACAAATTTCTTCTGGATACATAATTTTTTATTTAGAGGTGCAAAATTACTTCAGTTGGCGTTTACTAACAAAGAAATCACGAATTATTTCGCTACACTCTTGTTCCATTACACCACCTACTAGCTCTGTCTTGGGGTGTAATACCTGTCCCGCCATCGCTCTAAACCCTCGTTTTTCATCACTTGCCCCAAAAACTATCTTTTTGAGCTGAGTCCAATAAGACGCTCCAGCACACATTACGCATGGCTCTAAAGTCACATAAAGAGTGCATTCATTCAAATACTTGCCCCCTAAATAATCGGCAGCAGCAGTAAACGCTTGCATCTCGGCATGAGCCGTAACATCATTGAGACGCTCGGTAAAATTATGAGCTCGTGCAATAATTTGATTATCACAAACAACTACCGCACCTACTGGTACTTCATCTAATTCTTTGGCTTTTTGAGCTTCTGCCAAAGCCTTTTTCATAAAATAGTCGTCAGAATGGTCTTGTAACATCTAGCAAAAGTAGCTTTTTAATTCAAAATTATCGTAATTTTGACGCTTTGTAAAACAACTATAATGTTAAGAACACATCATTGCGGCGATTTACGTCAGGGACATATTGGAGAAGAAGTAACCCTTAGCGGCTGGGTACAAAAGACTAGAGATTTAGGAGGAATGACCTTTGTCGATTTGAGAGATAGATACGGTATCACTCAACTGGCGTTTAATATGGATACGGAATCCGATTTGTGCCTACAAGCTAGAAAATTAGGTCGTGAATATGTGATTCAGGTTCGTGGTAAAGTCATCGAACGCTCTAGCAAAAATAAAAATATCCCTACTGGTGATATAGAAATAGAAGTGCAAGAGTTAAACATACTAAATAGTGCCAAAACGCCACCGTTTACAATTGAAGATAAAACCGATGGCGGTGATGACTTACGTATGCAGTACCGTTATTTAGATATTCGTAGAAATCCCGTCAGAGAAAATCTTGTACTCAGACACCGACTTTCTACAGAAACGAGAAAGTATCTTGACTCTCAAGATTTTATCGAAGTAGAAACCCCCTACCTCATCAAATCTACCCCTGAAGGAGCGCGTGATTTTATTGTGCCATCTCGTATGAACGAAGGTCAGTTTTATGCCCTTCCTCAGTCCCCCCAAACCTTTAAGCAATTGCTTATGGTCGGAGGTATTGACAAATACTATCAAATCGTAAAATGCTTTAGAGATGAAGATTTGAGAGCCGACAGACAGCCTGAATTTACACAGATAGACTGCGAAATGTCTTTCATTGAGCAAGAAGATATCCTCAATATGTTTGAAGGTTTAACGCGTCACCTCTTGAAAGAAATAAAAGGCGTTGAACTAGAAAAGTTTCCTAGAATGACCTATGACGATGCTATGCGTCTATACGGTTCAGATAAGCCAGATATACGTTTTGAAATGACCTTCAATGAAATGAATGGGGTCACTCAGCAAAATAATTTTGTAGTATTTGATAGTGCCGAATTAGTGCTTGGTATTTGTGCTAAAGGTTGTGCCGAATGGAGTCGTAAGCAATTGGACGCTATGACGGACTATGTAAAACGACCACAAATTGGTGCCAAAGGGCTTATCTATTGCAAATACAATGCCGATGGTACTTTTAAATCTTCAGTAGATAAATTTTTCAGTCAAGAAGACCTAGCCAAGTGGGCAGAGAAAATGAATGCCGAGCCTGGTGACTTAATGTTTTTATTGTCTGGTGAAACCGATAAGTTACGTAAACAAATGAACGAATTGCGTTTGCAAGTTGCTGAACAGTTGGGACTAAGAAAGCCCGATGAATTCGCACCGCTTTGGGTAGTCGATTTCCCATTATTAGAATGGGACGAAGAAAGCGAACGCTATCACGCTATGCATCACCCTTTCACTTCGCCAAAACCTCACGACATTGATAAGCTAGAGAGTGACCCAGGTGCAGTACGTGCCAATGCTTATGATTTGGTCATGAATGGCACAGAATTGGGCGGCGGTTCTATCCGTATTCACGACAAAGAATTACAGCGATTAATGTTTCAGCACTTAGGCTTTACGGAAGAAGAAGCCAAAGACCAATTTGGATTTTTGATGAATGCCTTTGAATATGGCGCACCACCACACGGAGGTATTGCCTTTGGTTTTGACAGACTATGCTCGCTTTTTGGTGGTCAAGAAAGTATTAGAGACTTCATCGCTTTCCCAAAAAATAACTCAGGAAGAGACGTTATGATAGATGCTCCATCAAAAATTGATAATGCCCAACTAGACGAGCTGAATATAAAATTAAAATAACATCAAATTTTATGTGCAAAAAAAGCCCCAAATTGGGGCTTTTTTAATTCTTTGAATTCAGAGGTTTATAAGGTTCCTCTATTCCCTTGTTCTCTTTCTATGGCCTCGAATAAAGCTTTGAAATTTCCTTTACCAAAGGATTGAGCTCCTTTACGTTGAATGATTTCGAAGAACATAGTAGGTCTATCCACAACAGGCTTAGTAAACAGTTGTAACAAATAACCCTCATCGTCTCTATCTATAAGAATACCGTGTTGCTTAAGAATTTCAACATCTTCATCGATGTCTCCTACTCTTTCTAGTAAGTCATCGTAGTAATTGTCAGGGACATACAAAAACTCTACCCCTCTGTCACGCATAGCCGAAACAGTAGCAACAATATCATCGGTAGCTACAGCAATGTGCTGAACACCTGGCCCATTATAAAAATCAATATACTCTTCGATTTGTGATTTCTTCTTACCTTCAGCAGGTTCGTTAATCGGGAATTTAATACGTCCGTTACCATTACTCATAACTTTACTCATGAGTGCCGTATAATCGGTAGAGATATCCTTATCATCGAAAGAAATGATTTGTGCGAAGCCCATCACTTTGGCATAAAACTCACACCAAGTATTCATCTCATCCCAATCAACATTACCGACCATATGATCAATGAATTTCAGTCCTGTAGGAGCTGGATTATAATGGCTTTCCCATTTTTTATAGCCCGGTAAAAAGGCACCATCATAGGCTTTTCTTTCTACAAAGATGTGTACTGTTTCGCCATAAGTATGAATACCAGAACGAATCACTTTGCCGAAGTCGTCTTCTTCAGCAGTCGGTTCCATAAAAGACTTTGCACCACGCTTAGTCGTTTCTTCCCAAGCCTTAGTAGCATCTTCTACCCATAGTGCAACAACCTTTACGCCATCACCGTGCTTATTAATGTGTTCATTAATGGGCCCGCCTTCAGTAAGTGGTGTAGTCAATACCAATCGTATTTTGTCTTGTTTTAAAACATAAGAAACACGGTCTTTTACCCCTGTTTCCAGTCCAGCATAAGCTTCTGACTGAAAGCCAAAGGCTGTTTTGTAAAAATGAGCCGACTGCTTGGCATTACCCACATACAACTCCACATAATCTGTTCCGAGTAAGGGTAAGAAATCTTCTGCATCATCGAACAACTTTTTTAAACTGTATTCTGTGTTTTGAAGGTTTTTTAAATTTTTAATATCTGCTGACATAATTGTAAGTTTTATAAATTATTAGTCCAACCAAGATTGATGATAATCTCCGTCTATTAAATCCATAGCTGCTTGAGTTACTTTTAGGGGTTTAAAGGTATCCACCATTACAGCCAGTTCTTCTGTTTCGGTCTGTCCGATACTGCGCTCCGCTGCCCCTGGGTGTGGCCCGTGAGGAATACCGGCAGGGTGTAAAGTGATTTGCCCTTGTTCTATATGATTTCTACTCATGAAGTCACCATCGACATAATACAAGACCTCATCCGAATCAATATTCGAATGGTTATAAGGTGCTGGTATAGCCTCAGGGTGGTAATCGTAAAGTCTAGGGCAGAAAGAACACACTACAAAACCAGCAGCCTCAAAAGTTTGATGGACTGGTGGTGGTTGATGTACTCGACCAGTTATAGGCTCAAAATCATGAATTGAAAAAGCATAAGGGTAATTGTAACCGTCCCATCCAATAACATCAAAAGGATGCGAAGCGTAAACGTATTCGTGTAACATCCCTTCCTTTTTTATCATCATAGTAAAGTCACCCAATTCATCGTGAGTTTCTAAATCTTGAGGCTGACGTAAATCACGCTCACAAAAAGGAGAATGCTCTAACAACTGACCAAACCAGTTACGATAACGCTTTGGCGTATACATTGGACTGGTTGACTCAACAATGAAAAGTCGGTTGTCTTCAGTGTCGAATTGAAAGGCGTATATCATACCTCGAGGTATCATCAGATAATCGCCAGGCCCGTACTTTAGGTTACCTACGATGGTGCGTAAAGTTCCTGTTCCTTTGTGAACGAATACCATCTCATCGCAATCGGCATTTTTATAAAAATAATCCGTCATAGATTGCTGAGGTGCAGCCAATGAAATGTGACAATCGTTGTTAATAAGTACAGCGATTCTACTTTCTAAATAGTCGGCAGTAGGCTTTACATTAAAGCCTTTCAAACTTAGTGACTTCAGGTTTTTTTCAACTGCAATTTTGGGGCTAATATCTTTTGCTCCTATGATGTCTTTAACCATTGTCGGTCGGTGAGTATGGTATAGTAAAGAAGACATACCGTCAAAGCCGACTGTCCCAAATAATTGCTCATAATACATGCCGCCTTCTGGTTTAGAAAAAACGGTATGTCTTTTGTGGGGTATCTTCCCTAATTTGTGATAAAATGGCATAGTTTAATTTTTTAGTAAGTTATAAAAAAAATTATTTTTTAAAAGCTTTTGATAAATCCACTTTTTGATGGCTATGAAAACGCTTTTTATTTTCTATTCCTTGACGCAATTTCTGTTGTTCTTCTTGAGGTAATTGAATGATATCTAAACAATCTGAAGAACAACATTGCTGATGTTTTTCTTGACAACTATCGCATTGAATAAACAATAAGTTACAATTGACATTGTTGCAATTGACGTGTGTATCCGAAGGCTCACCACACTGATGGCAACTGCTAATTATATCGTTACTTATGCGTTCAGACAAACGCTCATCAAAAACAAAGTTTTTACCTTTAAATTTATTGTCTAAGTCCTCATTTTCATCTAACTGTCGTGCATAATCAATGATTCCTCCATGCAATTGATTGACATCTTTAAAGCCGTGATGCTTGAGGTATGCTGAAGTCTTTTCGCAACGAATACCACCAGTACAATACAGCAAAACTTTTTTATCCTCTTGCCCTTTCAACATATCTTTTACTTCAGGCAATTCTTCTCTAAAGGTCTCCGATTGTGGGCAGATAGCATTTTCAAAATGTCCAATTTCACTTTCGTAGTGATTTCGCATATCCACGACTATCGCTCCTTGTTCTATGGCATCATTCCACTGTTTAGCATCAAGGTGCTGACCAACATTCGTCACGTCGTATTCGTCAATAGGCAAACCATCCGCCACAATTTGTTCCCTTACTTTAATGGTGAGTTTATAAAACGATTTACCATCATCTTCAACAGCAATTTTGAGGGGAATATGTTTAAACTCCTCATACTTGTTCAGTGTCGCAATAAATTGTTCCCAATGGTGCTCAGGCACATTCATTTGGGCATTTATACCTTCTCTAGCAACATAAATCCTTCCTAAACAATCTAAGTCGCCCCAATCTTTAAACAATTTATCTCTAAACTGCTCGGGACTATCTAGGATAACATAGCGATAAAAAGAAAGCGTTTTTCTGAAAAACTTCTCAGATTCTAGCTTCTTTAGGGCTTGTTCCTTGCTCAGCTTGTTACGCAAACCTTTCTTATGTGCATTCGGATCCATTAAGCAAATTTTCTTTCGCCAAAGGTACACAAAGAAATAGGAAATGAAAGATGATTTGAGTCATAGGTATGCACTAAATGCTATATTTGTAAAATATTTTAAGCTCCACATGAAAGACACCATATTAGTAATCGGTTCTTCTGGCCAAATCGGTACAGAATTGGTAAGTACTCTCAGACTTACTTACGGCAACTCCAATGTCATTGCCTCAGATATTCGACCAATAAAATCGGACGATAATTTACAATCTGGTCCTTTCGAGGTGCTAGATATAATGGATAAAAAATTGTTGTTTGAAATCGTCAAAAAATATCAAGTGACTCAAGTTTATCTTTTGGCAGCTTTGCTTTCGGCAACCGCCGAACAAAATATAGAATTGGGTTGGAGTTTGAATATGCGCTCCCTTTCTCACGTTTTAGACCTTGCTAAAGAGAAACACATTAAAAAGATTTTTTGGCCCAGTTCAATTGCTGTTTTTGGACCAACAACGCCACGTATCATGACCCCTCAGCGTACCATAATGGAACCTAACACGGTTTATGGTATCAGTAAATTAGCAGGGGAACGATGGTGTGAATACTACCATCAAAAGTTTAATATTGATGTGAGAAGTGTTCGATACCCTGGACTTATAGGATGGAAATCACAACCGGGTGGTGGCACAACCGATTATGCCGTTCATATTTTTCACGAGGCTATAAAAAACAAAAGCTATACGAGTTTTTTAAGCGAAAACACCACACTACCGATGATGTATATGAACGATGCTATTCGAGCAACCTTAGAAATTATGGACGCAGAAGCAGAGCATATTAAAATACGTTCTTCATACAATATTGCTGGTTTGAGTTTTAGCCCAAAAGAGTTGGCCCAAGAGATAAAAAAGCATATTCCAGAATTTGAAATGCATTACAAAAGCGACTACCGACAAGCTATTGCTGACAGTTGGCCGCAAAATATTGATGATTCTGTAGCTTTAAAGGATTGGAATTGGAAAAGTTCCGTTAATTTGCAAGAAATGACTTCGGATATGCTGAAGAACATTGAAACACTAATTACCGAATAACCCAAAATGAGTTTGGATTTACACATTTATAATACGCTTAGTCGTCAAAAAGAAGTCTTTACCCCTTTACTTGCTAGTCACGTAGGTATGTACGTCTGTGGACCAACCGTTTATGGCGAACCGCACTTGGGACACGCTAGACCATCTATAACTTTCGACGTTGTCTTTCGCTACCTTCAGCATTTAGGGCTTAAAGTGAGATATGTGCGAAACATTACCGATGCAGGACACTTGGTAGACGATGCCGATGAAGGGGAAGATAAAATTGCTAAAAAAGCACGATTAGAACAACTAGAGCCTATGGAGGTGGTGCAGTTTTATACCATCAAATACCATAAGGCAGTAGAGGCTTTAAATTGTTTGCCTCCTTCTATAGAACCACGAGCAACAGGACATATTATTGAACAAATTGAGATGGTTAAATCCATTCTTAACAACGGCTATGCTTATGAAGTCAATGGCTCGGTTTATTTAGATGTCAACAAATACAATGAGGATTTCCCATATGGGAAACTTTCAGGCAGAAACTTAGAAGATACTTTAGAAAATACAAGAGCTCTAGAAGGACAAAGCGAAAAGAAAAGTCCTGTAGATTTTGCTATATGGAAAAAGGCCTCTCCAGAACACATTATGCGTTGGCCCTCACCTTGGGGAGATGGCTTTCCAGGTTGGCACTTAGAGTGTTCGGCTATGAGCAGCAAATACTTAGGCGATACCTTTGATATTCACGGTGGTGGTATGGACTTAGTCTTTCCACATCACGAAGCAGAAATAGCCCAATCTAACGCTTGTAACAAATGTGACCCCGCAAAATATTGGATGCACAATAATATGATTACCATCAATGGACAAAAGATGGGCAAGTCCTTGGGCAACTTCATCAACCTTGAAGAATTTTTTAGTGGTAGCCACGATTTATTAGAACGTGCCTACCACCCCATGACAGTACGCTTTTTTATTTTACAAGCACACTATCGTAGTCCATTGGACTTTTCAAACGATGCTTTACAGGCTGCCGAAAAAGGCATGAGTAAACTGTTGAATGCCACAACTACATTGCAAAGTCTAAAGGCAAGTGCCGAAAGCACTGTAGATATCAAAGCCTTAGAAGAAAAGTGCTACAAAGCTATGAATGACGATTTCAATACGCCTATTCTTATTGCTCATTTATTTGAAGCCGTACGTATTGTCAATTCAGCAAAAGCAGGTGACGAACAACTTACAAAAGAAGACATACAACAACTCAATCAATTATTTGACACCTTTGTATTCAATATTTTAGGCTTACAAGAAGACCAAGATACCAAAGGCAATGACTTGACCAAAGAGGTAATGAACATCATTCTTCAGCTAAGAGGAAATGCCAAAGCCAATAAAGATTGGACGAGTGCAGACCTTATTCGAGATGAACTGAAAAAGCTAAACATAGAAGTCCGTGACGGAAGTGATGGTAGTTCTTGGGAAGTGAAAAATTAATGCAAATAACGATGAAACAATTACCCCTCTATTTGGTATGCCTTATATTTTTGTGGGCATGTTCTGACAATAAACCCACACAATCTTTAAAAAAGCCAGTAAAAGAAGCTGTTGTAGTACCTGACTTCAATGCCGATAGTGCCTATCTATACATACAACAACAGGTCGATTTTGGCCCTCGTTTTGTGAGCAGTAAAGGTTGGCAACAATGCGGTGATTTTTTGGTAGAAAAGCTAAAAACCTATACCCCTCATGTACAAGAGCAAAACAGCCCCATCAAAACTTACGATGGCAAATCGCATACCTTGAGGAATATCATTGCCTCTTTTAGTCCTGAAAAGAACAACCGAATATTGTTATGTGCCCATTGGGACACACGCCACGTTGCCGATTATGATGTAGAACGACAAAACGAACCTATACTAGGTGCTAACGATGGGGGTAGTGGTGTCGGTGTGCTGATAGAATTGGCGAGGTTATTATCACAACAAGAAAGTCGTATTGGTGTTGACATCATTTTATTCGATGCCGAAGATTATGGCAATCCAAATGGTGATGGTTCAAGTATGACGTCTAGTTGGTGTATCGGCTCTCAGTATTGGGGCAACAACCCACACACTACTGATTATTATGCTCAATACGGTATATTGTTAGATATGGTGGCTGCTAAAGATGCACGTTTTACCCACGAGGGTTTGTCTAGAACTTATGCTCAACGTATCCTTAAAAAGGTATGGTCAGAAGCGCACCGACTAGGCTATGGCAGTTATTTTGTGTACCAACCCACACCACAAATTATTGACGACCATTACTTTGTGAATACACTAGCAAACATTCCTACCATAGACATTATTGAGTACGATAACAATACCGCAACAGGCTTTAATAAGCATTGGCATACCCACGGTGACGATATGGGGAATATCGATAAAAACACCTTAAAAGCTGTTGGTCAAACCGTTACATCTGTTGTTTATAAGGAATAATCTTCACAAGCTTATAAAAGCTTAATCCATAGTAAATTAAAATTTAACGTTTTATTAATGTTGTTGATTAGCAAATCAATCATTTTTTTTTAGCTTTGATATGCTAATCCTTAAGTTATGAAAACAATAAATTACCTACTTCTTGCTATTTTATTTGTTATTGGCTGTCAAAAAGAACCTTTAATAAATGAACCTCAAGCAACTTCAAATCCTTTGAAAAAATTAGAAAACCCCTACTCTTTAGAGGTTATGCAAAAGGCCTATTTACAATTAGCCAGAACCTCTGAGGATAGTGCCTATCAATTAGAACCGACCCACTATTACGTCAAATTCAAACCACAAAATATGCACGAGTTTGAATTGTTATCTGCCGATAGTACCATCGAATTGTTCAATTTTCCACTGGATGTAGAATTTGATGAAAGCCTAATAAACTACCACGATCCAGAGGTGCCAGACGACCAACCCACCTACCAGTACACTGCAGTACCTATCGACTACCTTTTTTCAACAGGTATTGATTATGATATTTTAGACAAATGCTATATTCCCGATGATACCAGAGCCGATGGAGCTAGAAACGATGATTTTTATGCTCGTTTGGAATACCAAGCGTACAAACTGACGAACAACTTAGATGCTGAAGAAAATGATAATACCCGACTAAATTTGGGGCTCCCCTCCAAGCAATACCCTAAGGGCTATATCAGAGTAAATAATACTGAGAAAGGGATAGTTGGTGTAAGGAAGGTAAAAGTGAGAATGCATCGCTTTGTAAAATACAGCTATAAATACACCAATACCAGTGGCTATTACAAAAGCAACAAATGGTTCCGCTACAAACCCCACTATACCGTTATATTTCAAAACCAAAGAGGCTTTAAAGTTTGGGGTAATTGGGCTTTTGCCAACCCAGCAACCTTTTATGCCGGTTGGAAAAGCAAGTACGGCTACTCCAGAACGTTTTACAAAAGCGACACTCATTTTTGGAAGTACGCCACTGTTAACAATGCCGTGGACCGCTATTTTTACCACTGTTGGAACTTAGGAATAAGCTACCCCCCTTCCAATTTAAGAATTTGGATATCTCATATGAGTGATGGATATATGGGCTCTGCTCCGATGTTAAAAAGAACGTATGGATATTATGGATTTACAACCAACTCACAAGTAGCTACATTTTTTTTAAAAATTTTCCCATTAACCATTGGTGTTAATCATCTTGCAAATTTGTTACGTTTTGCACTACCAGATTTAACGTTTGCTTTTAATACATCAATAGAAAGTGACAAATTATACGAATTAGTTTTTCACGAATGTGCTCACGCCAGCCATTGGTCGAGAGTAGGTAGTGCTTATTGGGTAAAGTACATCAACTACATAATAACTTACGGAGCTTATGGAGACGGCACGGGAAAAAATGCCGGTTACTGTGGGGTAGGTGAAATGTGGGGCAACTACATTGGGGCTTTATTAGTAAGAAGCGAATATTACAATTACTATCCTTATAGAGGAACAACAATATCTGGTTATTGGAGTTGGTTTAGAAATAGGCATAAAAATCAAGATTGGTTTAACCCTGGCTTTTTAAAAGACGTGGATAATATTTCGGGCATTAACATTCTTATCCTAAACAGTTGCTTGACTCCTAGCACCAACACTACCGTAAAAATGAAACAACAAATAAAAAACAAAACAACTTATGATACACAAGTGGAAAATGCCTGGAACAATTACTTCGATTGGCAATAAAATAATTCTCTATTTAGTAGTGGTAGCTGTAGTGTGTAACTTGTATGCTTGTGACCTTTTCTCTTGGGATTGTATGGCTACTGGCCATGATGTACTTGTTAAAAATTCTACTAATAATACTTTGATGATTGGATTTCGAGAAAATGAAATTGCAAAGTTTTACCCTATCCACCCATACAGTACTTTTGATTATGCAACTCTTAGCGGATTGTGTGATGACGAAGACTTTGACCCTATTGAGACACTTTTTGAAGATCCAGAGTTAATCTGTCAAGTCAAAATAAAAGACAGCTTAACAATTCAATGGACGCGCGAGGGCTTTAATGAAGGTTCTTCTAACGAACATCATTTTTTTAATTATTATTCTTGGCAAAAGGGCAATACTGACTCAGCCTACATATTTGACTATATTTTATTTGAAATAAAAGAAAGCGACTTTGGTCATATTGATGAATAAACAAAACACATATGAATAAAAAATGTCAATAAATAAATTCTTTTGCTTGATTGTATTGGGCTTACTCTTTTCTAATCTCTCCTTTTCTCAAGGGTACTTACTGCTTAAAAATGAAAAGTCAGGTATAGAAAAGGCTATAAAAGAAGGTAAGCGTATCCACCTTAAAACTACTAATGGCAAAAAAATCAAAGGGCGTTATATAATTCTCAATGATAGTACTATCTTTATCAAAAAAGACACCCTTGCATTATCCCAAATAGTGAAAATTAAACGTGACCCTTTAGCACTCGCCTTTATTCATGGAGCATTCGCTTGCATAGGCGGTGGCCTTATTAGTGGTGGCCTTATTTTGTACCCTATAACAGGTGGAGCTGTTCAGGTAATCTATGTTTACATAGTTCCTGGCGTAAGTTTTGGTGTCGCTGGCCTTTTATCGCCTAATTTCTTAAAGGGTCACCATATAAATAAGCAATGGTGTTTTGAGCTCAATCCAAATCCCAACAAATAAAAAGCCATAGTCGTTTTTTGGATTGCATATTTATACCGACCTTTGTTCCTTTGAAAAACAAACCCTTTATATTTTTTTGATATGGAAATTTTTTTATTCATCGTAGCACACTGGTATTTATCTCTCTTTGCACAATCCTTTTTTCACCATCGCTATTCGGCACATCAAATGTTTACTATGCCTAAATGGGTAGAAAAATTCTTTTTTCTCTTTTCTTTTATCGCTCAAGGCTCCTCCTATATGAGCCCAAAAGTTTACGGTATTTTACACCGACTTCACCACGAACATGCCGATAAAGAAGAAGACCCACATTCGCCATTGTTTTCTAAAAACTTCGTTAGTCTAATGGTAAAAACCTACCATAAATTCGCTGGTATTCAAAGCGGTGCTATCAAAGTCAAAGAAGCCATTACCAAAAATTTACCCGACTGGAAATGGTTCGATAAGATGGCAGGTTCTTTATTGGTTAAAGTCCTTTGGTCTTTATTCTACATTTGGTTTTACTACACTTTCGCTACAGCTTGGTGGATGTATTTATTTATACCCATGCACATCGTAATGGGACCTATTCACGGAACTATTGTCAATTGGTTTGCTCATAAGTTTGGATACACCAACTACGAGGTCGATGATACCTCCAAAAACCTTATGCCATTTGATATTTTTATGCTTGGTGAAGGCTATCACAACAACCATCACGCTGAAGGTGGCATGGCTAATTTTGCTAGAAAATGGTATGAGATTGACCCCATTTACCCCATTATGAGAATTATGGACTGGGTTGGACTGATACGCATTAATCCGGTAGCATTACGCAGCTAATCGTCACAACCTTCAGGAGCAATTTCTAAAGAATAAATTTCAAGTACCTCGCCATTCATTTTGGCAGTAATAATCACTTGAACAGGCAAGCCCATTTCTGGCACTAGCTCAGAATAGTATTCGTCCATACCCCAAAGGTCTTCTCCTACAAAGCGAACAGCCACATTTTCTTCATCTTCAAAAAAATGCTGACCTTCACTCATCGTCCACCAACCCTCCATACTAACCAATGGTTGGTCTTGTGCGCAAGAGAGTAAAGAAATACAGAAAAAAACCGATAAGATTAAGCGTTTCATTTTACAAAAATAAGCATAATCTCGTATCTTGCAGCAAAACAATTCCATTATGGCACAAGTCAAAAAACTGTTTCTTATTGATGCCTTTGCGCTAATCTATCGTTCTTACTTTGCATTCAGCAAAAATCCTCGCATCAACTCCAAAGGTCTTGAAACGTCTGCCGTACTTGGCTTTATAAATAGTTTAGTAGAAGTCATTAAAAAAGAAAACCCTACTCATATAGCTGTTGTTTTTGACACCCCCACCGCTACGGTTAGGCATGAAGAATACAGCGAATACAAAGCCAATAGAGAGGCTATGCCTGAGGGTATATCCGTAGCGTTACCCTACATCGACCAGTTACTTGAGGCCTTTAATATCTCTAAACTATACGCCGATGGCTACGAAGCGGATGATGTGATAGGAACATTAGCTAAAAAAGCCGAAAAGCAAGGTTTTATAACCTACATGATGACGCCTGATAAAGATTTTGCTCAGTTGGTTTCAGAAAATATATTGCTCTATCGACCCGGCAACAAATGGAAACCTACCGAAACGTGGGGCGTACAAGAAGTGCTTAACAAGTTTGAAATACAAGACGTTTCTCAAGTCATTGATTTCTTAGGTATGATGGGCGATGCCGTAGATAACATTCCAGGCTTACCGGGTGTTGGTGAGAAAACTGCTAAAAAGCTATTGGCCGAGTATGGCAATATGGAAGGCTTATTGGAAAATGCTCATCTAGTCAAAGGTAAATTGGGAGAAAAGATACAAGCCCATAAAGAACAAGGTATTTTATCCAAACGATTAGCCACCATTTTATTAGATGCTCCAGTAGAAATTGATGAAACCGCTTTAGCCGTCAAAAAATTCGATACCGAAAAAGTACAAGCCCTTTTCGAAGAATTAGAATTCAGAAATCTCGCTAAACGCCTTTTGGGTCAAAGTGAAATACCAGAGAAGGTGGAAAAAAGCGACAGCGATACCATTCAAAAAACAAACACTAATGATGGGCAAATGGATTTATTTGCCATAGGGGTTGATGACACTCCTCCTGCCCCGTCCTTTCAAACAATTGAAGACCTAAAAACCAACTACACTTTAGTAGAAAATAGTGAACAAAGGGCTGCTCTATTAGAACAGCTATTACAACAACAATCGGTGTGTTTTGACACAGAAACTACTGGCTTAAATCCTCTTAAAGCGGATATTATTGGCATGTCATTTTCTTATCGAAAAAATGAAGCCTATTACGTTCACATAGCAGAAGGTCAAGAACAAGCAATAGTCAATGAGTTTAAAGACTTTTTTGAACATACAGAAATAGAGAAAGTTGCCCAAAATTTAAAGTACGATTATAAGATTCTCGCTAAATACGGTGTGCACATCAAAGCTCCTATTTTTGATACCATGTTAGCACATTACTTGCTAGAGCCTGACCAACGACACAACATGGACGTATTGGCACAAAATTATCTCAACTATTCGCCCATTTCTATAGAGACTTTAATAGGAAAGAAAGGAAAAAACCAGCTCAGTATGCGTCAAGCACCTTTAGAACAGCTTTGCCCATACGCCTGTGAAGATGCTGACATTACTTTTCAGTTAAAAGAAATTTTTCACAGAAAATTAGAGGGTAGCAAAACCTTTGAGGTGTTTAAGAAAATAGAAATGCCTTTAATTCCAGTGCTATCAGCTATGGAAATGGAAGGCATTAAAATTGATATCGATGCATTAGCAGACTTCTCAAAGGAGTTGGATCAAAAAATTGTTGAGTTAAACGATAATGTACAACAATTAGCGGGGACACCCTTTAATTTAGCCTCGCCCAAGCAGTTGGGACAAATCCTCTTTGAGCATATGAAATTAGTGGATAAGCCCAAGAAAACAAAGACTGGACAGTATTCTACTTCAGAAGATACACTACTAAAGCTGAAAGGTAAACATGCCATTATTGACGATATTTTAGAGTTCCGTCAGTTACAAAAGCTAAAATCTACCTATGTCGATGCCTTGCCAGAGTTGGCAGATGCCGATACACACCGTATTCACACGACTTATCAACAGGCAGTAGCTGCTACGGGTCGATTAAGTTCGGTAAACCCCAACTTACAAAACATACCAATAAGAAGTGAAAAAGGTCGAGAAGTGCGCAAAGCCTTTGTCCCTAGAAGTGAAGACTTTACCTTATTGGCTGCCGATTACTCTCAAATTGAATTACGTCTTATGGCTCACCTTTCGCAAGATGAGGGTATGTTGTCCGCTTTTCAAAATGGAGAAGATATACACGCCGCCACGGCAGCTAAAGTATATCAGGTCGAATTAGAAAAAGTATCTAGAGAACAGCGTTCACACGCTAAAATGGTCAACTTTGGTATTATTTATGGCATATCGGCATTTGGCTTAGCTCAACGTTTGGGTATTAATAGAGGTCAGGCTAAAGAAATTATTGACAATTACTTCATGCAATACCCCAAAGTAAAAGACTATATGGATTTAAGCATTGAACAAGCCCGAGAAAAAGGCTTTGTAGAAACCATAATGGGAAGAAAGCGAATGCTGAATGATATCAACTCCAGAAACGCCGTAGTAAGAGGCTATGCTGAACGTAATGCCATTAATGCTCCTATACAAGGCTCAGCAGCAGATATTATTAAAATGGCAATGATACACGTCCATGAAGCTTTTAAAGGACAAGACTTTAAGTCTAAGATGTTGTTACAAGTGCACGATGAATTGGTATTTGACGTACATAAAAGCGAAATAGATATTCTCAAAAGCCTAATTAAGGATAAGATGGAACAAGCCGTCTCATTAAGCGTTCCTTTGGATGTGGAAGTAGGACAAGGTCTTAATTGGCTAGAAGCCCATTAAGATTTTATTTCTTGTTTTTATAAATAGAGTACAACACCAAAAGTGCTGCAACACCAATAAAACTACTTTGACCCATAGAGCCGATAGCTTTAGAAATATTACCTACTACATTCCAACCAAATAAAGGTTCGCCAATGATAAGTTGAACGGTAATACCCAAGCACAAGATAACTATAGAAAAGGATGTTAGTTCGCTAGCTAAGCCCTTTATTCTTTCTAATAAATCTTTCATTCTGTCCGTATTTAAAGATTAAAGTTAAAAAAAGCCCGTCAATATGACGAGCTTTTTTAATTTATTTATAGGTCATCTTATTTCTTTAGTAAAGAAAATAAAATCAAGATAGCTAAAAATCCAGCAAATCCAGAACCAGCTAAAGAACCTAATACGTTAGTTACGTTCTCAATAACTGTTACTCCGAACATCGCGCCAGAGCCAAAAAGAATTTCAACAGCTACACCTAAACCTAATAAGGTAAGAACTAATGCAGTTAAACCCGTAAAAAAATCACCGAAGTATTTAAATACTTTATCCATTTTTTAAAAAATTTGATTAATAATGGCAACAAACATATAAGGCTGAATGATATATGTCAAGTTATTTGATACACAAGTGTCAAAATGAAAGAAATAAGTAAAAAAAAGGTTTTTTTGACACCTCTTTTTAGATAATCATCTGATTTACAGTTGCTTACAATATTGATTGTCCTTAAATTTTTATAGTAATATTTTTCATTACTAACAGTGCAATGTTTAAAAACTTAGGGTATTTTAATAAATTGATTTACAGTTAATTACATCTAAATAGATGCTGTTTTTGTATCAAAATAAGCAAAAATTACAAATCACGTACAGAATACAGTACATCTTTGTGTTTGGAACAAGTATTTAGGAAATCAACATACTTTTGGGCAACTATCTCGGCAGAAGCTAGTTCACCCTCTTCTTTGTAAGATATGAAACGGTCAACTTCAGGAAAGTCTGTTATATCGGCTTCTCTTATCTCCTCCTGCATCGCAGTATCTACAATACCAGGGGCAACAGAATATATTTTAAACTTAGGGTATTCTAATTGCAGAACTTGAGACAACATATCCAAAGCAGCTTTTGAGGCACAATAGGTGCTCCAAGAATGTATGGGGTGTTTGCCTGCTCCAGAACTTATGTTCAGAACAATGCACTCCGATTTACTATTTTCAAAGCAAGAAATAAACTGATTACATAATATACTTGGCGCAGAAATATTCAAAAAGAAATTTTCAGAAATTTCTTCTTCTTCATGTAAATTAAGTGGTTTTATAGGGCCTATTGAACCTGCATTATTGATAAGGACCACTTTACCGGCATTAAAAGAATGGGGTTTGAATATTTTATCTGTCCAAGGCTGGGATAAGTCAATGTAGTGGTGTTGGTATCTATCGTGTTGTATGGTTCTTGATCGGGCAATACCTATGACCATATTATTGGTGTTTTCTAATAATAATTCCGCTATTGCCTCACCTATTCCACTACTCGCTCCCGTTATATAAAATACGTCCATTATAATTGGTTTAATGCTTGTTCAAGATCCGATTTTAAATCTTCAATGTCTTCGACACCGACACTAAGTCTGATAAGAGAATCTACAACGCCTGTTTTTTCTCTTTCTTCTTTTGGAATAGCCGCATGAGTCATACTCGCTGGGTGACCACACAAGGATTCTACACCACCTAAAGACTCCGCTAAAGTAAAATAATGAGTAGAGGATACCACTTTAAAGGCATCTTCTAATCGGTTGCCAACTAGTGAAAAGGACAACATACCTCCAAAATCTTTCATTTGTTTCTTGGCAATTTCATGGTTGGGGTGGCTTTCAAATCCGGGCCAATAGACCTTATCTACTTTAGGGTGAGCTGCTAGAAAGTGAGCAATAGCTTTTCCATTTTCACAATGACGTTGTATTCTAAGATGTAAGGTTTTTATCCCTCTTAAAACAAGGAAACTATCCATAGGCCCTGGCACAGCACCACAACTGTTTTGTATGAAGTAGAGACGCTCGGCTAGAGCATCGTCATTAAGCATTAAGGCACCCATTACCACGTCAGAATGACCGCCTAAATACTTGGTAACTGAATGCATAACAATGTCAGCCCCCATGTCTATAGGATTTTGAAGATATGGCGAAGCAAAGGTATTATCTACACCCAACAAAATACTGTGAGCTTTGGCAACTTTGGCAACGGCTTCTATGTCAATGATATTTAGCATAGGGTTGGTTGGAGTTTCCACCCAAATGAGCTTGGTCTTATCGTTGATATAGTCAGCTATTTTATCGGCATTTTCCATGCCAATGAAATGAAATTTAATACCATAGTTTTCAAATATCTTAGTAAAGATACGGTATGTGCCACCATATAAATCGTTGGTAGATACCACTTCATCACCAGGATTTAGCAGTTTTATTACGGCATCAATAGCTGCCAGACCACTACCAAAACATAGACCGTACTTGGCATTTTCAAGAGCTGCCAAATTATTTTCCAAAGCGGCTCGGGTAGGGTTTCCTGTTCTAGAATATTCAAAGCCTTGATGATTGCCAGGACTAGCCTGAACATAGGTCGAGGTTTGATAAATAGGAGTCATTATTGCTCCTGTAGATGGGTCAGGCTCTAATCCTGCATGAATAACTTTGGTGTTGAACTTCATTTATTGTATAAAATTTATGTCGCTAAGTTACACAATTAGACACAAAAAAAAGAGGGGAAATACCCCTCTTTTTTATAATACTGTGTTTAATCTAATTTATTGAATACAGATTTTTCGGCTTTTTACCATACCATTAGCATAACGTTTCAACTCAACATAAACCCCTTTCTTTAGTTGGCTAGTAAGTTGATGTTTTTTTCCTAAAACATCAAAATATTCAGTAGATATTAAGTGCGTATTTAATTTATTCCATGAATCATTGACATCTGTATTGGATTGCCCGTCAACATTAAAATAGAACCATGGTGAAGCATAAAAATAAATTGGCGCACCAAAAGGATCACCCGCCACATTATATTCTCCTGCTTCAAAAGAAATCAAAATATTTTGGTTGCCATCGGATAAACTACCATCATAAGTATGTGAATTGAAAAATCGGATTTTATAGCAATCCCCATTAGTTAGCGTAAATTGACTATTACCATTGCCACTACAAATGGAATCTCCATTTGAATTTTTAATCTGATAACTTAGATTATTATGACCAATAATGTGTATATCTGATGTCGTTGATGTAGGATTTATGACTTCTGCTGGTATCGTTACCCTAATAGTGTCATCAAACGCCTGAGTGTCGTCAGGATAATGACAAACTAGGGTTATTTCATCGTTAGGTGATACATCTATGGGGTCTAATATGGGGCTATCGTATTTGTTAATTGAACCATCTGAATTTGGATTTACGTTTTGAGTGGATACAAAAGTTCCATTTCTAAATACCTCAACTTGATAAATAGTATCAATAGCAGAAATATTGAACCAATCATCTGAGTTAGGGTCTGGCTCTGCAGCATCTAATAAGTCGTTATGCATCAATAACAATTCAGGCTCATAATAATATAAACCATCACTGCTACACAATGTACTAGAGGAAGCTGGAGTAGCTTTAAGAAGACTAATATTCTCCGTTAAATCAATACCCATGCAATTGTAATACAATATGTTTGCCGAAATTTCAGAATCTGGGTAGGTATATCCTATTGATTTATTGAGTGTTCTGTTTGGGCAAATCCAATAACATGTTGGTCCTCCGGCTACAGGATATTCTGGCCATTGTTCTTGAATATTTACAACAGGATACTCTATGCCGAGTTCATCAACATAATCACTAAGCACGAAATCCAGTTCTGGTTCATAATCAATATGAAACATTCTTAACGTATTATCACCATCAGGACCATGAGTTTGCCATAAGTCAGAACCTATTTCTTTAGCCCAATACTCACATGAACCACAACCTATGAAAGAAAAATCTATCATAACTATATAACCAGAATCAAGATAAGTGAACAAATTATGAGTCACTCCTGACAGGTCAGTAAAGGTTTTATCTTGAGCTTCATTTACTTGAGCGCTGAGACGTGATGAGAAAATAAAGCCTAGTAAGAATACCGCTTTAAATAGTGTTTTAAGACTTTTCATTTCATTTATGATTTATGTTACTTATTTTTAGTTATTACCAAATTGGAGTTACTTTTTTAGTTTGTACTTTACCGTTTTCATATTCGGTAAGGTGTAGATAAACACCCTTAGGTAAATCCTCTAAATTTGTCGCTGATAGACGTTTTCCCAAGAGATTGAGGAAGTAGCTATCTTTAATAGCACTATTAATAGAACTTTCTTCTATATCTGAAGTGCTAATGACATTAAAATAGAAACCGGGTGAAGTATAGCCAGCATATTCTCCTGCATCCATGTATATCAATTCCTCACCTGTAGCAAAATCTTTCAAAACACCAGCGCACTGTTGAATATTTGAGAAATTAATTTGATAACAACTATTTGCCTCTAACTCAAACTCCGAATAACCAATAGCAGAATGTATTAGCGCGCCATTAGAATCATAAACTTGAAATGAGTAATCTGAACATGTCTGTGCTGATAATTTAGTAGTAGTAGAAGTTGGGGTGCTAACATAAGATGGTATGATAACAGACATTGTATCATTATAAGGGAAATTATCTCCCGGAAAATCAATCTTCACCAACACTTTATCATTAAAATTGACAGGTATAGGATCTAAAAAGGTTTCATCGAATCCAGAATTATAAGAACCATCTGCAGCTGGGTCATGCGTTTGAGTAGAATGGTATTCTCCATTTATAAATATCTCAATATCATAAGGATAATAAAACGGAGTATCAGGCTGAACATTAAGTAATGCATCTCCTAATCGATTGATATATATTCTAGGGCTATAGTAAAGAGGTGTCGATTCACATAACGTTTTTGGCGTGGGGAGTCCAAGTTCTAGAATCTGTACATCTTTATTCAAGTCATAGCCTTCACACAATATGTCGAGGAAATAATATGAATATAACATTGAAAAAGACGCACTATAACCGCCACCACCAGTGAAAAAATACTTATTATCTGTACAAATGTAGAAACGTGGAGAAAAATCGTCGGTATGATTGTAACCATCAGGTATTGATTGCAAATTCACAACAGGATAGGTAATTTCCCAATCATCTATATATTCAGAGACAGTTTCGTCAGTTCTAGGTTTATAATCTATGTGAAATATACGCAGACTGTTGTCGCCATTGGGACCATACTCTTGCCAAAGTGCTTCGCCTACATTTTCAGCCCAATGTTGACAAGGGCCACACGAAACTGAAGCAAAATTTAAAATTACCCTATAACCCGAAGAAGTTAGGTTGAAAAGATTGTAGGTGTTGCCGTCCAAATCTGTAAAGGTAATATCGGTAGCGTCACCTTGTTGTGCTTGAATATTAGTTGTCCCGTAAAGAGTTACGAACAATAATATAAAAAGGATTCGTAAAAAATTTTTCATGGTTCTGTTTATTAAATTAATATTTATGATTTTGAGTTACTTTTTTAGCTCGAACTTCACCGTTTTCGTATTCGGTAAGTTGTAAATAAACACCCTTAGGTAAGTCTTCTATTTTTGTCTCTGATAAGCGTTTACCCAAAAGGTTAAGGAAATAGCTGTCTTTTGCAGCACTATTAAAAGTATCTTCCTTAATATCTACTGTACTAATCACATTAAAGAAAAGTACAGGTGAAAAATAATCATGTGTAAAATCTCCTTGTTGGAAAGCAATCACATTCTCCCCTGTTACATTATTTTTTAGTGCTCCCTCATAATGTTGTACATATTTAAAGACTATACTGTAACAACTTCCTGCTTGCAATTCAAATTCAGAAGAAGAGCCTATCCCTTCTTTAACGACTTCGTAATCAGAATTTCTTATGGTATACTCTAAGCCATCACCAGCATCAATTTTGAATTTATTATGACTTGCAGTAGGAGGCGTGTCAGACGAAGCTGGCATTACGACCGTCAGCGTATCATCTTGAGGGTAGTTGTCTCCCTCAAAATCAATGACAAAAGTCACCTCATCGTTATAAGAAACTGTGATAGGATCTAAAAAAGAATCACTATCACCTGAACTATTATAAGAACCATCTGCAGTTGGATCCAAAGTTTGTGTAGAATGATACACCCCATTGACAAATATTTGAACATCGTAAGGCTGGTCAAAAAGACTAGAGTTAGAGTCAAATAACATGTAGTCCGTTTTTATTAATTCAATTCTTGGAGAATAGCTAAATGTATTTGCTCCGCAAACAGTAGAAGAATTAGGTATGTCAGCAGAGTACAATTGAATATTATTGGTATAGTCGTGTCCATCACATAGACTAAGGTAGTAATTTACAGCATTCTTAGAATTAGAAATGTTTACCAAATACGATTTGTCAGGACAAAAGAAATACAAGCGAGGAAAATAAATTGCTGGGTACTCCGAATAAGGTGAGTTTATATTAATAACAGGGTATTGAATATCCCACTCTTGAGTATATTGAGCTACATATTCGTCCGTTTCTGGCTTTGGATCTACATAAAACATACGAATAGTATTATCTCCATTGGGGCCATGTTCTTGCCATAAAGGGTGCCCAACATCCAACGCCCAACGCTCACAAGGATAACAACTTTTGTATGAATATTCTAGTATTACCTTAAACCCCTGATCTAAATAATCATGTAAATTATGTGTAACACCCTCTAAATCAGTGAATGTCAAGTTAGGCGCATTTTGTGATAACTGAGCATTACTTTGTATCGAAATAAATATTATAGTCAGAATTATAAAAAAAGAGTATAATGAATTTTTCATAGCTAGTATTTTTTTAAAAATTACCTGTGATTTTGAGTTACTTTTTTAGCTCGAACTTCACCGTTTTCGTATTTGGTAAGTTGTAAATAAACACCCTTAGGTAAGTCTTCTATGTTGTTTGTAGATAAGCGTTTGCCTAAGAGATTAAGGAAATAGGTATCCATAACTTTAGCGTTTAAATGGTCTTCTTGTACACTTATAGGAGTAGGAATAGTCACCACATTAAAGTACAAGCGTGGCGAAACAGAACCTTCAAAATCTCCTGGCTGAAATTGAATTAAGGTTGAGCCTGAAGCACCATCTTTAAGCACTCCTGAATAGTATTGCGCATTCCAAAACTCTATGCTATAACAACTGCCTTCAGGCAAAGTAAAAGAGCCGTTGCCATAACCATCATGTACCTTTTCGTTGGAAGAATCATAAACATCATATATAGAGCCCGCTTCTACAATGAGTGAAGTGCTAGCTGATGTTGGCGTACTAACCGAGGATGGAATTTGGACATAAATAGTGTCATCATCAGGGAAATTATCTCCTTCAACATCTATCACTAAAGCTAATAAATCATTTTGACTAACAGGAATAGGCTGTAAGTAAGATATATCATCAAAGTTGCTTACCGACATATCTGCCCAGGGGTCTACCGTTTGGGTAGAATGGTGACTGCCATTGATAAATATTTTTACGTCATAAGGGTCTTCAAATTGTGGTGCACCACTTCCTATTCCAACAACGTCATTATTAAACACATGAATTTGTGGAGTATAAGAAAATGGTGATGAATTACATAAAGTAGAAGATGTGGCAGGAGTGGCACTAATGAAAGTTTTATTACCCGTTAAATTAGAACCATTACATATCTCAAGAAAATATTGCGCCTTCATTATTGAGGACGGATAGCCATAGCCTCCAGACTCATAATAACTTTTATCGGCACAGATGAAAAACAAACGTGGATAACTATCTAAAGGGTATTCTGACGGTACAGATTGCATATTCACTACAGGATATTCAACTCCCCATGTTTGCGTATAATTAGCAACATCCTGATCAGTTCCAGGCTTAGGGTCTATATGGAACATACGTAAGGTATTGTCGCCGTCAGGACCATGATTTTGCCATAAATCATGCCCCACATTAATAGCCCATTCTTTACAAGGATTGCACGTTTCGTAAGAAAAATCCAATAATACCTTATATCCGGCTTCTGTATAATCATGAATGGTATGAGTCATCCCATCTAAATCAGTAAATGTCAAGTTAGGCGCAACTTGAGCCTCGCTACTTAAAGAAAATAAAATGACTAAAAGTGCAACTAGTATTTTTTTGTTTTGAAATTCCATGTAATCAAAGTTTTATATTAAATATGGTATAGTTTTATCGTATGTTTTTTCTAATATTTTCTTAAGAATTTTTTAGTTGTAACACTACCGTCTTCAAAGTGTATGACTTGTATGTAAGAGATAAAAGGTTGTTTTCCGTTTCCAAGAGAAATCCTTTTTCCGTTGATGTCATAGTATTTTATAGCCGTAATCGATTTGTTTTCAAGATTATCTTCTCTAATGGTTGTTGGTTCAGCATTAGAATCTACATTAAAATATAGCCAAGGTGTTTGGTTTATGGGATAAAAGTCTAGTTCGTTTACTGTTACAACTCCGTTACTATTCTCGTCTTGCAAAGCAACAACCGAGAATAAGTTATTTGCGAATTTTACAGAATAACAATTCCCATCATCTAAAGTAATTTGATTAATTTGTTCAAAATCATGAAGTAAAGTCCCCCCATCTTCAAGGGGAGCTTTTATTGAAAAGTAACCACCCCCTTGATTATCTCCCAAAACTAGTTTGTGTAAGTTCGTAGTAGATATTGGAGAGTCTTCTAGATTTGAAGGAATAGTATACTCATATTCGTTATTTCCTGAATAAGAATCGTTAGGATAATCTAACACATAACGTATCACATCACCTGAATTTAATGTTACAATAGGTAGCGTGGGTTGATCGGCATGCATGCCATGCTCTCCAGTAGGTGGAGGCATGTTAAAAGTATCTTGTATAGAACCATTCAAATAATAATAAATTTTATAAGCTTGATTTAGATAATTTCCAGTAAGGATTGCACTATCTGTATTGTTTTCATTTAACTCCGAAAACATAAGATGTAAGATTGGAATAAAACTATGATTATCGCCTTTAGTACAAAATCGAGGTTTATCTTTTAAGCCACTAAAATATATATCATTAGAAAGGTCTTCACCATCACAATCTAATAAAAATGCTTTCATTTGTTCATAACTACTTTCCTCTCCAAAACCACCACCAGAATGATAGCTCTTATCCAAACAAATGGCGTAAAAAGCCGGAGTTCCATCAACAGGATAACCAGGTAAGGCATTATCTAGATTTACTACGGGATATTCAACGCCCATTTGAGCCGTATAATTTGCTACAGATTGATCTGTTGAATTCATCAAGTCAGTTTCATCAATAAAGAACATACGAACAGTATTATCTCCACTAGGACCAAATTCATCCCAAATTTCGGAACCAACAGCAGTTTGCCATTCACCAATCCAACAAGCACCTTCATAGCCTCCATAAACTAAAATAACCTTGTAGCCATCATCTAGGTAGCTATATATATTGTGTGAATTCCCCTCCAAGTCTGTAAAACTTGCATCAGGCGCAACTTGAGCCTCGCTACTTAAAGAAAATAAAATGACTAAAAGTGCAACTAGTATTTTTTTGTTTTGAAACTGCATAATTTAAATGTTTATTGATTAGTGACTATTTTTTCTGTTCGTACTTGTCCATTTTGATAGTGCTTTACTTGAACATAAATGCCTTGAGGCAAATCATTCAAATGAATGGAACTGTAACGCTTGCCTAGTAAATCTAAAAAGTAATATTCTATCAATTGCTTATCTGACAAATCTTGCTCTGTTATATCAACGGTATTCATTCCTACATGAAAGTATAACCTAGGCGTTTGATAACCATCAAACTGTCCTGCAGTATAGGAGACTAGCGTATTACCTTGCGTATCTTTCAAGCTTGCACTATAAAGGTGGCTATTAGTAAAGTATATAGTGTAACAACTATCTGGAGGTAGGCTAAACTCTTGTGAATTAGTATTGTTATATACACTTTGACCTTCAGAGTTGTGTATCTCAAAGAAAACATCAGCCAATCCGTTAGTATTGGCCGAAACTACTAGATTGGAATCAACAGAAATATTAGTGTTAATGGTAGAAGGAACAGTAACTCTAGCTGTATCATCATCGGGATAATTGTCACCTTCAAAATCAATAACTAAAGTAACTTCATCACCAGGATTGACGTTAAAAGGCTCGAGATAAGCTTCATTTTGCATATTTGAAATTGGTCCATTGCCTGGTGCATAAGGATCTACAACAACAGTAGAATGGTATTCGTCATTTACAAATACCTTAACGTCGTATTCTTCATTAAAGAAAAAATCTTGATTAATACCAACTCCCGTTTCACTATTAAAGATATGTATTTTAGGAGAAAAGAGAAGTGGCGTAGCATTACAAAGCATAGATGAAGTTGGAGCAGCCGCTTCAACAAAAACTTTATTATTACTTAAATCAGCACCCTTACAAGAAGCATAATAATAAGATGTATTCATTTCGGCAGAAGGGTACCCATATCCAACCGTTTTATAAAATGAAGTGTCGGGACAAATAATATATATTGTTGGATAACCTTCTTGAGGATATTCAGGAATATCTGAACCATTCGATAAATTGATTACTGGATAGTTTACGCCCCACTGTTGGGTATAGCTTAAAACATCGGCATCACTTACTGGGTCAATATCAAAATAAAACATACGTACAGTATTGTCTCCATCTGGACCATGCTCTGCCCACATATCATGACCAACATTAATTGACCAATCTTTACACGGCCCACAAAATTGATAAGAGAAATCCAAAAAAACAGTATAACCCTCATTCAAATAAGAATAAATATCATGTGTTGTGCCAGTCACGTCGGTAAAGCTAATGTTAGGCGCAACTTGAGCTTTTGTGTTTAGCACAAAGAAAATACCAGTAGCTAATAGCGTTATTTTTAATAATTTTAACATTTTCATAGCTTCATTTTTTTATGTGTTTTTAATTATTCTTAACTATTTTTTCTGTTCGTACTTGTCCATTTTGATAGTGCTTTACTTGAACATAAATGCCCTGAGGCAAATCATTCAAATGAATGGAACTACAACGCTTGCCTAATAAATCTAAAAAGTAAAAATCTACCAATTGCTCATCTGAAAAGTCTTGTTCTGTAATATCAACCGTATTCATTCCTACATGAAAAAATAACCTAGGCGTTTGATAACCGATAAAATCTCCTACTTCATAAGACACCAATATATTCCCCGAAACATCTTTCAGACTTCCGCCAGTTACATTAGCATTTAGAAAAGAAATACTGTAGCAACTATCTTTAGAAAGAGTAAATTGTCCTGGTGTTTCGCCATAACTTACAGGCACTCCTGCTGCATTATAAACATCATAATAGATTTCATTACTAGCTGATGCAGAAATAATTAAAGTCGTATCGCTTGAACTGAGCGTGTTGATATTGTTGGGAATAGTCACTTTAGATGTATCATCATCTGGATAATTATCTCCCTCAAAATCAATAACTAAAGCGATTTCGTCACCAGGGCTTACCGGAATAGGCTCGAGGTAGGCTTCATCATCCAAATTGGTTACCGATCCATTAGCCCAAGGGTCTATAGTTTGAGTTGAATAATACTCTCCGTTGATAAAAACTTTTACTGGGTACTCATCCATAAAGAAAAAAGTAGCACTGTCACTTACGGCAGACTCACTGTTGTACACGTGTATTTTAGGAGAAAAAGTCAATGGAGGACTGTCGCAAATGGTAGAAGAAGTTGGTGAACCTGTTGCTACCACAGCTTTATTATTAGATAAATCGGCTCCTCTACAACTTGCTAAATAGTATTGAGCATCCATCTCAGATGATGGAAAGCCATAACCTCCCGTTTCAAAATACGACTTATCAGGACAAATGATATATATTGTCGGATAACCTTCTTGCGGATATTCTGGAACGTCGGTACTAGAGGTTAAATTAATAACAGGATAATTGATGCCCCAAGCTTGAGTATAACTTGCAACAGCTTGATCCGAAAAATCATAGACGTCAAAATGAAACATACGTATAGTGTTGTCCCCATCAAGACCATGCTCTGCCCATATTTCATGACCAACATTATTTGACCAATCTTTACAAGGACCGCAATATTCATAAGAGAAATCCAACACGACAGTATATCCATCATTTAAATAGGAATATAAATCATGGGTCGTACCATCTAAATCGGTGAAATTTATATTAGGTGCCGTTTGAGCTGAAAGTTGCGCAGAACAGATACTAATAATGAGCGTAAGTAGGTAATTTTTCATAGCAATTTAATAACTTTAAAATCGATTAGTAGTCTATCAAAAATAATACTAATTACTTAGGTTTTAAATCTATTTATTCGTAAACACTAAGCAAGCCTTACGTCTTCAATACTTTTTTTATTATCCTCAATCCGTTTATTAGTTATTCAATAGCTAGTTGTTTTTACTCTCTTAATTAGACAAATAGTAATCTTTGTAAAGTTGTTAGTTTATCAAATACGTTCCCAATAAGAAAGAGAAATGATTATAAAGTGTTTTTGTTGGTATATTTGCCTCTATAATTAAAAGGAATTATGATAAAAGCCTACTATCTAGCCCAATGCAGCACCTGCCAACGCATCTTAAATGAGGTGAATTGGAAGTGGCAATTGCAAGAGATACGAACAGAAAAAATTAGTGCCGAGCAATTGGATAATATGGCAAAAATGAGCGGCTCTTATGAGTCCTTATTTAGCAGACGTGCCATGAAATACAAAAGTATGGGACTGAAAGACAAAGCTCTTAGTGAAAGCGATTATCGGCAATTAATTTTAGAGGAAGATACTTTCCTTAAGCGACCAGTTTTTATCGTCAACGATAAAATATTTGTTGGCAACAGTAAAAAAACCATTGAAGCACTTAGCTCTGCACTGAATGAATAAACGACTACTTGCCCACTTAGCCCTTTTTGCTGCCAACCTCATTTATGGTATCAACTTCACCGTTGCTAAAGAGGTGATGCCTGAATATATTGAGCCCTTAGGATTTATTTTGGTTAGAGTTACAGGGGCTGTTATTTTATTTTGGCTATGCTATGCTCTTTTTTATTACGAAAAAGTTAAAAAAGGAGATTTACTGAAACTGGCTATCTGTGGATTGTTTGGAGTAGCCATCAATCAAATGCTATTTTTTGAAGGACTGAACCTCACCACACCCATCAATGCTGCCGTTATAATGGTAAGCAATCCCATCTTAGTTTTGTTATTCGGTATCGCTTTAGCTACCGAGAAATTTAACTTTAAGAAAGGAATCGGTGTGGCCTTAGGTGCCTTAGGTGCAATATTGCTTATTACCAATGGTGGGCAACTTAGTTTGAACAATGAACATTTTTGGGGTAATATTATGGTGTTTATCAATGCCTCCTCCTACGCTGTATATCTAGTACTGGTAAAACCCCTCATGCAAAAATATAAACCCATAACAGTAATTAGTTGGGTGTTTTTGTTTGGTATTCTATTTGTTATTCCTTTTGGATGGTCGGATTTCCAAGCCATACAATGGGCGACTATGCCCAGTGGTATTTTATGGCGAGTAGTTTTTGTAGTCATAGGCACTACTTTTTTTGCTTACCTCTTTAACATCTACGGATTGAAGACTCTAAACCCCTCAACAGTAAGCACCTACATCTATTTACAACCCGTTTTGGCAAGTATAGTAGCTATAATAGCAAGTAGCGATAGCCTCGATTTGACCAAAATAGGCTCAAGCATTCTTATCTTTTTGGGGGTTTATTTAGTTAGTCACAAAACAAAAGCAGTACAAGACTAGCAATTTATTACCTTTGCTAATTAATTCATACACTATGATTCTATCGATGACAGGCTATGGAAAAGCCGAAACCAATGCTCATAACAAAAAGTTTACTGTAGAGATTAAATCCTTAAATAGTAAGCAAATCGATATGAACGTTCGTGTGCCCAGCTCTTACCGAGATAAAGAATTGAACATACGCAAACTATTGAGTACGGCTCTAAGTAGAGGCAAAATTGACTGTTCTCTATTTGTGGAATATACTGGTACTGAAAAGACTGCCAATATCAATGCTGAGGTAGTCAAAAAATATTACCATGACTTGCAAAACATCACTAAAGAACTCGAAAGTAATGACGAACTAATGAGTACTGTTATGCGTATGCCAGAAGTCATGAAAGTAGAAAAAGAAGAAATAGACCCACAAGAATGGGAAACTATAGAAAGCCTTATACAACAAGCGTCTAATGCCTTAACTCAATTCCGAGAAGATGAAGGGCAATCCTTAGCTCAAGACTTTAAACTGCGAATAGAAAATATACGTGGCATAATGCTTAGCATAGAAAAGGAAGAACATCAAAGGGTAGCTAATATTAGAGAGCGTATTGTAGAAAAACTCGGTGAATTGAAATCTAATGTTGACGAAAATAGATTAGAACAAGAACTCATATACTACCTTGAAAAACTAGACGTAACAGAAGAAATTGTCCGTCTATCCAATCACCTGAATTACTTTTTAGAAACTATGAATTCGGATATTTCTGAGGGTAAAAAATTAGGTTTTATCTGTCAAGAAATAGGTCGTGAAATCAATACCATAGGTTCCAAATCAAACAATGCCGAGATGCAACAACAAGTAGTGCAAATGAAAGACGAATTAGAAAAAATAAAAGAACAAATCCTCAATGTCCTCTAATAAAGTCATCATTTTTTCCGCCCCATCGGGTGCTGGTAAAACCACTGTTGTCAAACACCTACTCCAGAACTTGACCTCTCAATTGTCGTTTTCTATATCGGCATGTAGTAGAGCCCCACGCCAAAACGAAGTCAATGGCAAAGACTACCATTTTTTGTCGGTTGAAGACTTTAAAAAAGGCATAGAAAATAAGCTGTTCTTGGAATGGGAAGAAGTCTATCCCAATTTATTTTACGGCACTTTACTAGAAGAAGTTGAACGCATATGGTCCAATGGCAAAGCCATTATTTTTGATGTAGATGTAAAGGGTGGTATTTCTCTCAAACAACACTTTGGCGAAAAAGCTTTATCTGTTTTTGTAGCACCCCCGTCTTTAGGTATTTTAGAAGAAAGGCTTCGCAACAGAGGAACTGAAAGCGAGGAAGACCTTCAAAAACGCATTGGTAAAGCATCCCAAGAAATGACACACAGGAGTGATTTTGACAAGGTGTTAGTCAATGAAAATTTAGAACGAGCTTGTCAACAAGCTTTGGAAATGGTACAAGATTTTTTAGTTGACTAAGATGAAAACAGGTTTATTTTTTGGTTCATTTAATCCCATTCATGTAGGGCATATGGCAATTGCTCAATATATGCTCGAACATACTGACATAGATAAAATATGGTTTGTGGTATCGCCTCAAAATCCCTTTAAAACAAAAAGTACTCTACTCGACCAACAACACCGTTTAGTTCTCGTTCGAATAGCTACCGAAGACGACCCTAAACTAACGGCATCAAACATAGAATTTTCCTTGCCTATTCCCTCCTATACCGTTGACACCCTAGCACACCTTAGAGAAAGTTACCCTGAGGAAGATTTTGCACTTATTATGGGACAAGACAACTTGAGCAACTTTCACAAATGGAAAAATTATGAGGCTATACTAGAATGGCACGAGGTCTATGTGTATCCTAGACCTAAGGCTAAAAATTGTGAATTAGAAAATCACCCAAAGATACACCTCACCCAAGCTCCTATGATGGATATTTCTGCTGATTTTATTAGAAAATGTATTCAAGAAAATAAAGCCGTTAGCTATTTCTTACCTCCCAAGATTATGGAGTATATCGACGAGATGAATTTTTATAAATAGTCTCTTATACCGGCTCTAGAACAGAGATAATGCTTTCAAAAATAAAGCCTCCGTCTATGTTGTTAAGTTCTTGGTCGGCAGCACGTTCAGGGTGTGGCATCATACCAAATACATTACGACCAGCATTACAAATACCAGCAATATTTTCTACTGCACCATTAGGATTGCTTTCATTAGTAACATTCCCATCTTTATCGCAATATCTAAAAATAACTTGTTCGTTATCGTTCAGTTGCTTTAAGGTTTCTGCATCGGCAAAATAACGCCCCTCACCGTGAGCTATAGGAATACTTAAAGGCTCATCAAGATTGACTCTGTCAGTAATGCAACTGCGATTGGTTTGTGTCGATAAATAGACGTTTTTACAAATGAATTTATGGCTGTTATTGTGTAATAATGCACCGGGTAATAATCCCGATTCGCAAAGGATTTGAAAGCCATTACAAACGCCCATAACATAGCCCCCATTATTAGCAAATTCAATCACTTTTTGCATGATAGGAGAAAAACGGGCAATAGCACCAGAACGTAGGTAATCACCATAAGAAAAGCCACCTGGCAGAATGATAAAATCACAATTCTGAAGGTCGGTATCTTTATGCCAAAGACTAACCACTTCTTGTTTGTAAAGTGTTTCTAATACATAAATCATGTCTTTATCGCAATTAGAACCAGGGAATACTACAACGCCAAATTTCATTTATTAATAGGTTTATGTTGAGCAAACAAATTTAAAAAAATTTATCCCTAAAATAGTGGTGCGAGTTGTAAATATACAGTACTTATTAAGATAAGTATAAACAAGCTTTCATACCACCACCTTTTTTGAATAAAAAGGAAGTAGTTAGCCGTTAGCACAGTAAAAGGCAAGGCAAAAATTAAGAGGTAATTCCAGCTGTCTTGCACAAAGAAGAAACCTACAAAAGCACAGATAGAATAAGCAAAAAAGACATAAAAGGCTTTTCGAGAGCGTAAACTTTTCATAGTCAGCCACTGAGCTAATTCACGAATAGCAAAGAAGAAAAGTAGTAATACTAGAGTTGACCATATTAGAAAGGGCAATGAATACTCTACACTGGGTGGTGACCATTGAATATAGGTAAAGTAATAATTGCTTAAGTCAGGCAAACTATCGAAGTAAAAGCCATACGTCCAAGCAAATAAGAAAGGCGTAAATAAGCCTAAGATAGGGATTAGAAAATTACGCCAATTGATGGTACTATAAACCACGACTGCCACATATGTAAGAATAAAAAAGAAGATACAAATAGGGTTGATAACTGTTGCCAAGCCAATGAGAAAACCACTATCAAATAATAAACCGTATGGTCTTTCTTGTTGAAAACACAACATGAGTTTATTCATAACAAAAAGAAAGATGAATGTGCATACCCAAAAGGAAGACAAAGAGAATGCTGAACTTAAGATGATGAACAAGAAAGCAGGAATGATAGTGGTATTTTTAAAAACGCCTCGTTCACTCAGAGCGTTATTCCAGCCCATAGCCATCAATAGACCGATAATGAAAAGCAATACATTCGACCATATTTGGTGATGAGTAAAAAAAGAAGCTAAGCTAGAGAATATAGGGTGGTCAGTGGCTAATGAAGGTGTTGTGTCAAGGATAATATCCAATAAGAAAAACAAAGTCGCTGAAACGAAAAAAGCAATATATGCACTCGGACGATTTGTTTTTAATGTTTTTACTAGCATTTTTTTAAGAATGTTCTAATTTTGCAAAAATAATACTTCTCATACTATGTGGTCAACTTTTTGGAACGGGCTCGGCGAAATTTTTTCAGCAATTTGGACAATCATGCCAACTCTTGGAAATATTCCTAATGTATTAGCAATACTTGTTATCTCTGTCCTATTTCTTTATTGGACAGGAAAATTAGTCGCTTTTAAGAAAAACGGAGAGGCCTAAACCTGTTCTTGTTTTAAGTCAAAGCCTATATCCTTGCGGTAATATTTGCCGTCGAATTTTACTTTTTCTGCATTATCAAATGATTTGCTTAAAGCTTCTTCTATGGTTCTTCCAAAAGAAGTAATTGCCATCACTCGACCACCATTCGTTAATACTTTATCCTCTTCCTTTCGTGTTCCAGCATGAAATACAATACTGTTCTCTACTTCTTCTAAGCCGCTAATACCTTTACCCTTTTCATAACTCTCAGGATAACCACCTGACACTAGCATAACCGTAGTCGCCACATCTTCATCGACATAAAAGTCTTGCTCACCGAAGGTTCCGTTAGATATGCCTCTAAATAGATTTAGCAAATCCGATTTTATACGAGGTATGACCACTTCCGTTTCTGGATCACCCATACGCACGTTGTATTCAATAACTTTAGGGTCACCATTGACGTTCATTAAGCCAATAAAGATAAAACCCTTATACTCTATTTCTTCTTCTTGTAAACCTTTAATGGTAGGCTTAATGATTCTATCTTCTACTCGTTCGATAAAGAATTTATCGGCAAAAGGAACGGGAGAAATAGCACCCATACCCCCTGTATTAAGCCCTGTATCGCCCTCGCCTATGCGTTTATAATCTTTGGCCGATGGTAATATTTTGTAATTGTTGCCGTCTGTTAAGACAAAGACCGAAAGCTCTATACCGTCAAGGTATTCTTCAATAACTACTTTAGAACTTGCATCTCCAAACTTAGCATCTGCTAACATGGCTTTAAGCTCACGCTTGGCTTCTTCCAAATCGTTGATGATGAGTACTCCTTTACCTGCGGCTAGTCCATCAGCTTTGAGGACATAAGGTGGGCTTAGGGTTTCTAAAAAATCATAACCCTCATTTAAGCTATCTTTAGTAAAGCTATCATAGGCTGCCGTAGGAATATCGTGGCGTTGCATAAATTGCTTAGAATATTCTTTGCTACCTTCCAATTGCGCCCCTTCTTGCGATGGGCCAATGACGCATACCTCAGAAAGCACCTCATCGTTTTTGAAAAAGTCATAAATCCCTTTTACTAAAGGGTCTTCTGGGCCGACCACTAGCATCTCGATTTCGTTGTCTATGACAAAGGTTTTCAAAGATTCAAAATCTGTTGCACTGATGTTTACATTTTCACCAAGTTGTGCTGTCCCTGCATTACCAGGGGCAATAAATAGCTTTTCGCACAAACTACTTTGGGCAATTTTCCAGCTTAAGGCGTGTTCTCTGCCTCCAGAACCTAATACTAATACATTCATTTTATAATGGAATATTTCCGTGTTTCTTTTTAGGTAGATTATCTACCTTATTTTCGAGCATCTTAAAGGCTTTTATGAGTTTTTCTCTTGTCTTAGCTGGTTCTATCACCTCATCGACATAACCTCTTGCCGCTGCATTGTAGGGGTGAGCAAAAAGCTCGGCATATTCTGCCTCCTTTTCTTGCCACTTAGCTTGTGGGTCTTTAGCCTCTTTAATGTCTTTTCTAAAAATTATCTCAGCAGCACCTTTAGCTCCCATTACAGCTATTTCGGCCGTAGGCCAAGCGTAATTCAAGTCAGCACCGATGTGTTTAGAATTCATTACATCGTAAGCTCCACCATAGGCTTTTCTAGTAATTACCGTTATACGTGGTACGGTTGCTTCACTAAAGGCGTACAACAGCTTAGCCCCATTGTTAATAATACCGTTCCATTCTTGGTCAGTGCCGGGCAAAAAGCCAGGGACATCTTCTAAGACCAACAAAGGAATATTGAAAGCGTCACAAAAACGCACAAAACGTGCCGCCTTATTGGAAGCGTGGTTGTCCAGTACACCTGCTAAAAAAGCCGGTTGATTGGCAACAATACCGATAGAACGCCCTCCCAATCGAGCAAAACCACAGACGATATTTTCAGCATAATTTTGGTGTACTTCGTGGAAAGTATCGGCATCAATAATGCCATTAATAACCTCATGAATATCGTAAGGCTGACTTGCACTGTCTGGAATAATACCGTTGAGCACATCTCGTCTTTCATCAGTCGCTTTGTAGCTAAGGCTAGGTGCTTCTTCCTCGCAGTTTTGAGGTATATAACTCAATAGCTTTTTAAGGTTATTTATGAGCTCCACTTCATTGGCATAGGTAAAGTGAGCTACGCCTGATTTACTAGCGTGAGTTGATGCGCCTCCTAATTCTTCGGCAGTCACTTCTTCGTGGGTAACGGTCTTGACCACATTGGGTCCCGTCACAAACATATAAGAGGTGTTTTCTACCATCATAATAAAGTCCGTCAGAGCAGGTGAATACACCGCCCCTCCAGCACAAGGCCCCATGATAGCCGAAAGTTGAGGCACTACCCCACTGGCTCTCGTGTTGCGATAAAAAATATCGGCATAGCCTCCTAAGGAAACCACCCCTTCTTGGATACGTGCACCACCACTATCGTTTAATCCGATGATGGGTGCGCCATTTTTCATGGCCATATCCATAATTTTACAAATTTTCTCGGCATGGGCTTCTGCCAAAGAACCCCCCAAAACGGTAAAGTCTTGAGCATATACGTACACCAAACGACCGTCTATAGTACCGTAGCCAGTCACTACGCCATCACCTAAAAACTGTTGTTTGTCTAAGCCGAAGTTGGTAGACCGGTGCATTACCAACATACCCACTTCTTGGAAAGAGCCTTCGTCCATTAAAAAATGGACACGCTCTCTAGCGGTTAGCTTACCTTTAGCGTGTTGGGCATCGATACGTTGCTGACCACCACCCACTAAGGCTTGAGCCTTTTTTTCTTCTAATATCTTGAGTTTGTCTTTCATCAGCTATCCATTTGAGATATGACTTCTTCCGTCATTTCCATATTATGAAAAACGTTTTGTACGTCTTCGTCTTCTTCCAATTTATCGATGAGCTTGAGTACCAATTTGGCTTCTTCGCCAACTAGGGTTTTGGTGTTGTTAGGGAAACGTTGCAACTCCGAGCTTTCTAACTCTATGTTCATGCTTTCCAACTGCTTTTGCATATTGCTAAAGTCACTAAAATCAGTCGTAACCGTTAGTGTGCCTTCATCGTTTTCTAGCTCCTCTAGACCAGCATCTATCAGTTCCATTTCCAATTCTTCTAAGTCCATTTCCACTTGACTTTGAGAAAAAGTAAATACGGCTTTTCTATCAAAAATAAATTCAAGAGAGCCGTTAGTCCCAAGGTTGCCTTCACATTTGTTGAAGTATGAACGGACATTGGCTACTGTACGGTTGTTGTTGTCGGTGGTGCATTCTACAAAGACGGCAACACCGTGTGGGGCATAACCCTCGAGGCTGATCTCCACATAGTTAGCAGAGTCTGCCCCAGAGGCTTTTTTGATGGCACGCTCTACATTATCTTTGGGCATATTGGCCGTCTTGGCATTTTGAATGACAGCTCGTAGTCTAGCATTGGTATCTGGGTTAGGTCCACCTTCTTTAACGGCAATAGAAATGTCTTTACCGATACGGGTGAATGTTTTGGCCATAGCTGACCAACGCTTCATTTTACGTGCTTTTCTAAATTCAAATGCTCTTCCCATAGTTGTTGTATTTTAGTATTTTAAGGCAAGATATAAATTAGTCGTCTAATTTTAAAACGGCCATAAAAGCAGATTGAGGCACTTCAACGCTACCAATCTGTCTCATTTTCTTCTTTCCTTTCTTTTGTTTCTCTAATAGTTTTCGCTTTCTGGTAATGTCACCCCCATAGCAACGGGCAGTTACATCTTTACGAACGGCTTTAACGGTTTCTCTAGAAATAATTTTTGAGCCGATGGCCGATTGTATGGCTATATCGAATTGTTGACGAGGTATTAACTCTTTCAACTTCAAGCATATTTTCTTACCTAAATTATAGGCATTATCGCGGTGAATCAGTGCCGAAAGGGCGTCCACTTGGTCGCCATTGAGTAGTATATCCAACTTGGCTAGGTTGGACTGACGGTACTCTAGGGGGAAATAATCGAAAGAGGCATACCCTCTAGAAATACTTTTTAGTTTATCGTAAAAGTCAAAGACAATTTCTCCGAGTGGCATTTCAAAAGTCAGCTCCACCCTGTCGGTTGTTAGATAAACTTGATTGGTCAGTACCCCACGTTTTTCTATACACAAAGACATCACAGCACCTACATAATCGGATTTGGTAATGATTTGAGCACGGATAAAAGGTTCTTCTACATAGTCCATAGTAGAAGGGTCTGGCAAATCCGAAGGGTTATGTATGGATAGCTTTTCTCCCTTAGTGGTGTAGGCAAAATAAGATACGTTAGGAACAGTTGTTATGACGGTCATATCAAATTCACGCTCCAAGCGTTCTTGTATAATTTCCATGTGCAACATACCCAAGAAACCACAACGAAAGCCAAAGCCCAAAGCCGCCGAAGATTCTGGTTCAAAGGTCAAAGAAGCATCATTAAGTTGTAGCTTTTCCATAGAATTTCTCAATTCTTCGTAGTCTTCGGTATCGACTGGATAAATACCAGCAAATACCATAGGCTTCACATCTTCAAAACCCTTAACCGCCTCTTGTGAAGGCTTTTCTTTGAGGGTAATCGTATCCCCAACTTTCACCTCACGGGCATCTTTAATTCCTGAAATCAGATAGCCCACCTCTCCAGCAGACAAGGTATTCATAGGCTTTTGCTTTAACTTCAAAGCACCTATCTCATCAGCATAGTAGGTTTTGCCAGTAGCTATAAATTGCACCTCATCGCCTTTCTTCATTGTCCCGTTTATAATTTTGAAATAGGCCTCAATGCCTCGAAAAGAGTTATAAACGGAATCAAAAATCATAGCTTGTAAAGGAGCGTCAGGGTCTCCTTTAGGCGCAGGAATACGATCTATAATAGCTTCTAAAATAGCCTCTATACCAGCCCCTGTTTTTGCAGACGCTGGAATAATTTCTTCGTCCTTGCAGCCTATTAAGTCAATGATTTGGTCTTTAACCACTTCGGGGTCAGCAGACGGTAAATCTATCTTGTTGAGAACAGGAATAATTTCTAAATCGTTTTCTAGGGCAAGGTATAAGTTAGAGATGGTTTGAGCTTGTATCCCTTGGGCGGCATCGACAATAAGCAAAGCTCCTTCGCAGGCCGCTATGGAACGTGATACTTCGTAAGAAAAATCCACATGCCCTGGTGTGTCTATGAGGTTCAAAATATAGTCTTGGCCATTGAGCTTATATTCCATTTGTATGGCGTGACTTTTTATCGTAATCCCTCGTTCTCTTTCCAAATCCATATCGTCTAACAATTGGTTTTGGGCCTCCCTCTCCGTCACTGTGCCAGTAACGCCTAGCAGTCTGTCTGCTAGAGTACTTTTACCGTGGTCAATATGAGCAATGATGCAAAAATTTCTGATATTTTTCATTACAGCGAAAGTAAGGAAAATTCATAGTGTATGAGATGTCACTAGCTAAGAATTTTTACCTTTGAATAATGAAACATTATTTTGCTACGCTGACGCTACTATTCTGTACACTTTTTGTTTACAGCCAACATTCTAAACTTAACAGCCAAATAGAATTGGGGGGCTTGCGAGGCATACAACTCAGTAAATCTTTTCCTATACTCAAATCGGGGGGCATGGCACAGTTGAATGTCAACAAAACCTTAGGCGATTACGTCAGTTTGGGGCTAGGGGTGGCCTACATACAATTGGAAGATGAAACATTTACACCTCTATTTATTCATTGTAGAGCTAGTAGAAATAAAAATGACAATGGGCTATTTTATAATACGGCTGTGGGCTATTCACAAGCCACTAATCAAACTTTTGAAGATGCTATAAATAGTCGCTATGTTGGTAAAATGTATTTTTCCCCCGGCATGGGCTACCAATACCGTATCAGCCAAAAATTAGGACTTACTGCTAGTTTCAATTACATACTACAAAAGGTGGATTTAGAGCACTACAATAGCGATAATCAATTGTATCATACCGAATCCCTGACCATTGATTTAATGGCCTTTAAAGTGGGCTTAATCCTGTACTAAATGCGGCTTATCATCTTAATTATAGGAATAGTATGTTGTAGCATCAATACAAATGCACAACTGCACATCAACGAGATGATGTCACTCAATAATACGGCTTGGGCAACAGAACAAAACAACTACCCCGATTGGATAGAATTATACAACAGCAGTAGCGATAGCATACTACTTTCTGACTACTTCCTTTCTGACGATAGGCAAGAAATGGAGCAATGGCAATTGCCTAACCGTTATATTCAAGGAGGTGGATTTTTTAGCGTTTATGCCAGCGGTTTGGATATGGAGATGGATTGTAATTTTAAAATAAGCAGTCAGGGCGAAGCTCTTTTTCTCAGCCATAAGAATTTGGGATTGTTGGATTCCTTGCCTGCTGTGCCACTGGATGCAGACCAATCTTTTGGTCGTTTTCCAGACGGAAGCGATGTTTTGGCAAAACTCCAAAGCCCCACTCCCAACAGCCCCAACGATAGCATAGACTTATTGTATAGTAGTTTATCCTTTTCACACACTAGCGGTTGGCATGAAAATAGCATTGACCTATCTATAGTGCCGAGCCATAGCGGAGCTCAAATATACTACACTCTTAATGGTGCCGAGCCCACCACCAATGACCTTTTATATACTACTGCTTTGGCATTAAAAGACGCCTCCGACCAAGACAATATAATTTCAGAAATACCCACATCAGACCAATGGCAAAGACCACAAGGAAAGGTCTTTAAAGGACACCTCATTAAGTCGGCAGCCTTTGAAAATGGGCAACGTATCAGCCCAGTTTATACCCATAGTTTTTTCATAAACCCTCAAGTAGAAAAGCGATACACCTTCCCTGTCGTTTCTCTATCTACAGACCCCAACAACCTTTTTGACCCAGAGCAAGGAATCTATGTCAAAGGGCAAAACACCAACTATTACCAAAGAGGTAGGGCTTGGGAGCGAATCGCACAATTCGAGTATTTCGACTTAGAGGGCAAACGACAAGTCAATCAGACTGTTGGCATACGTACCAACGGCAATATAAGTCGAACTTTTCCTCAAAAATCTTTACTGCTATATGCTAGAGGTTCTTATGGCAAATCACGAATAAAATACCCCTTTTTCGAGGGCAAAGAAATGGACTCTTTCAAAAGGATAATCCTAAGGTCTGCTAGCTCCAACGATTGGAAAAATACTATGTTCAAAAATGAAGTCGCTCAGCGCATCCTTATTGACATGAATTTGGAACACCCCAGCACACAAGAAGTTATTGTTTTTATCAATGGAGAATACTGGGGCATACACCACCTCAACGAACGAACAGACGAATATTTCATCAGCGATTATTTTGACGTGGACAATATCCATTTATTGACTCATAATGCTCAGGTAGAAGAAGGCGACAACCAAGACTTTCTCAATATCAAAAACTATATGAATGAGAATGATATGAGTCTCGATGAGCATTACGATTACATTAGCTCACATATCGATATTGACAATATCATAGACTACTATTGCGCCCAATTGTTTTTGGCCAATACCGACTGGCCACACAATAATGTGAAGTATTGGAAAGCTCAAGAGGACGGCAAATGGCGGTGGCTATTTTTTGACTGTGACGAGTGCATGAGCTACGAATATTACAACCTCATGGCAGATTTAATCAACGAACAAAATACGTCTCAAGATTTTGAGGAATGGTCAGTCTATATTATCCGCCAACTGTTGAGGAACCATAGCTTTAGGGAGCAATTTAGAAGACGTTTTGACATTCTACTAAGCAGCACTTTTTCTACCCCCAACCTTATACAACACATTAAAGAGATGGAGAATCTATACAAAGCTGAAGTGCTAGAACATCAGCTACGATGGAATGTGCCAGACAACAGCAACGCTTGGTTAGAAGCTGTAGAAAGTTTGTATGCTTTTGCTAGTATTCGACCGCATGTTATGCGCCAACTACTGACAGATTATTTGGGTAAGCCCTTTAGTCTGTACCCTAACCCTAGCAACAACTACTTTCAGCTAGAAATGCATACCGATATGCCAGTGGAAAACATAACTATTCTCAACGCTATGGGCCAAAGCGTTTATTCTCACGATGACTCGTGGAATAAATCCATTGATGTTAGTCATTTAACTGCTGGTGTGTATGTAGTGCAAGTGCGTTTCAAAGAAAGACTGTATAAAGAACGCTTGATGGTTCATTAGATGTTGTCTTCGACTCCGCTCAGACAACGTACTATCCTTGTTGTCTGAGCGGAGTCGAAGACAACGTTTTTTTCACTATATTTGCATAAGCAACTCTTAAAAAGCCTGAATTACAACTTACTTGCATGAAAAAACTGTTATTGTTATCTATATTTATATCCTTTAGTACCTTATCCTACTCTCAAGAGTTTATCCAACTCATGAACGATACGACTGCTACCTTTAAAGAAATAGAAACGGCTATTGATAACTATCTCGCTAAACGTCTGACCTACGAAAAAGGTAATGGTCAAAAGCCCTTAGGACGATGGAAAAATTATTGGAGAGGACGACTCAAGCCAGACGGAACGCTTGATAGACACCGACTTTACAGAGCTTATTTGCAAAACCAAAAAAATTTGCAACTGCAAAGACGTTCTACGCCTAATAATAATGGAACCCCTTCTCAAAACCCCATTCAAACACCATATAATAGCCCTACAAACAATGGTAGCCCTACACTGGTAGAAAGTAACCAACAGCCTAACGTTTCAAATACCCCTTCTAACACTAGTAATGGCCCGTGGAAACCAGTAGGACCAGATATAGTTCCTCGAAGATTAAATAATTTAAGAGGGATAGGACGTCTTAATTGTGTAAGTTTTCATCCTAACAACTCCAATACGATTATGGTTGGTTCACCAGCTGGAGGAATTTGGACTTCTACTGATGGTGGTCAAAATTGGTTCACCAATACGGACTTTATGCCTTCACTAGGGGTTTCCGATATTGTTTATCACCCGACCAACCCCAATACCATTTATTGGGCGACAGGCGATGCTGATGCCTTTGTTACTGCATGCAATGGTCTTTTTCGTTCTACTGACGGAGGCAATACTTGGACTCAAATGGATGGCTTTCCAGATGTTACTTCCATTACAAAACTGCTGATACAACCCAACAATACTAATGTAATGTTAGCCGCTACTTCTCAGGGAATATATAGGTCAAGCAATGGTGGTACTACTTGGACTCAAGCACAATCAGGTTCTTTTGCTGATATCGTTTATAAGCCTAACAACTACAATACGGTGTATGCTACTCACCGACAAAGTGGGCAATTTTGGCGTTCCACCGATGCTGGAATCAGTTGGCAAAACATCACGGCTGGTCTACCTTCAAATGGTGCTAGAAGAGGAAAAATTGCTGTTAGTGCTGCTAATAGTAATTATGTATATGTTGTTTTTTGTGATACCGAAGGATCACTTTATGGCGTCTATCGTTCCACCGATTCAGGTCAAAACTTTAGCGAACGTCTGCGTTGTAACTCTCCATCTACATCTACACCAAATTTACTTGGCTGGAACGACGACGGCACGGACTATGGAGGGCAAGGTTGGTACGATTTAGCCATTGCCGTTAACCCTAGTAACGCAAATGACCTCTGGGTGGGAGGCGTAAATATTTGGCAATCTACCGATGGAGGTAGCAACTGGAATGCTCGTGGAATATGGAGCGCTATAGGACAAAACAGCTACATACATGCCGATATACATGCTTTGGAATTTAACCCACACAACAACACTTTATACGTCTGTTCAGATGGTGGTATTGGCAAACGAGATGGCAATAGTTGGCAAGATATGTCCGAGGATTTAGAAATCACTCAATTTTACAGTATCAATGTAGAAAAAGTAATTGATGAACATATTATTGCTGGAGCTCAAGACAACGGTACTCTAAGGCACAGCTCGGATTATAGCAGTTCCGATAATTGGGCTGCCATTTACAGTGGCGATGGTATGCAATGCATCATTGACCCTACTAACTCCAACAGACTCTATGCTGAAATACAAAACGGTATGATGGTACGAAGCGATGATGCTGGAATAAGTTGGAACAACATATCGCCCGAAACCAATGGGGCATGGGAAACCCCCTACGAAATGTCTCCGAATAACTCTCAACGCTTAGTAGCGGGTTTTAGTCAGTTGTATCTCACCAACAACAGAGGAGAAGATTGGACGCCACTATCAGCAACATCAGGCTTAGTCAATGGTTCTGATATTGATGAAATAGAACTCACCACCAACGATAATATTTTTTACTTTTCACACCACAACAATATTTACAGAACCAACAATAGCGGTGCAAGTTGGACCAATATTTCTAATGGCTTAAACAATTGGAGTGTCATTTCTGACATACACAGCAATCCAAGCGACCCTAATCATATATGGATTACTTTCAGTGGAGGAAGTGCAAACAATAGAGTTTATACTTCAACCGATGGGGGAGATAATTGGACTAATTTTTCAGGTCTATTAATGGCAGGTTTTACAACCGTAGAATCAGGTGTATACTGTATAACCCTAGATACTGTAAATGACCCAAGTAATTTTATTTACCCTTTTTTATACATAGGCACTGATTTAGGCGTATTTCGAAAATCTATAACAGCTAATGCTAATGAGATGTGGCAACAACACAACCTCAATTCTTTACCCACTACTCCAGTCTATGATTTGGAAATCAATTTCAATAATGGTTATTTATACGCTGGTACTCACGGTCGAGGAGTTTGGAAATTGGATATTTCGGGCAATACACTAGCACCTATTGCCAATTTTTCTTCCAACGATGCCACTTGTGTGGGTCAAAGTTTACAGTTTAACGATGAGTCGCTATTTAGCCCTACCTCTTGGGCATGGAATTTTGGAGATGGCAATAACTCCACCCAACAAAATCCAACTCACACTTACAACACAGCGGGTAGTTATACTGTAACTCTTACCGTTACCAATGCTAACGGTAACAACAGCGAAAGCAAACAAATTACAGTACACCCAGCAGCCTTAACGATTAATGAAAGCGTAACAGCATGTGGTAGTTATACCAATACCGAAACAGACCCAACAGTCACTTATACTAGCTCAGGCAACTACACCTATAGTAGTTTGTCAGGCTGTCTAACCACCAATCTCAACTTAACCATAGTAGACCCTGACGAACCTATCTATAATCTTGTAACCACTTGCGCTCCCTATCCCTGGAGCATTAGCGGAGAGACCTATTCCGAATCGGGGTATTATGAACATATAGTACCTCCTTCAGGTTCACAAGTTTGTCCACAACAATATTGGTTGCACCTCAACATAGAAGAACATGTGGAAGAAAACGTATCGGCTTGTAACCACTATTTTGTGGGGGGCATAGCTCGTACCACTAGTGGAACCTATTATGAAATAGAACCCGTAACCAATTGCACCACCAAAACAGTACACCTAACCATTACTAACCCGCAGGGAACTTCAGAAACAGTTAATAGTTGTGAACCCTACCAATGGAATGGAGAAACCTATGACCAAAGTGGTACTTACAGTGTGAGTTATTATTTAGATGGCTGTTTGGTAAGCGATATACTTAATCTTACCATTCACGAACCTACCAACAACTCCGAATACGTAACAACATGTCAGAGTTATACTTGGAACGGCAACACTTACACTAATAGTGGTATTTATAGTTATCAAACTACCAACAGTTATGGCTGTGAACATACCGAAACCCTCAACCTCACCATAGAACCCGCCAATAATACCACAACAAATATGGCTGCTTGTCTTAGTTACACTTGGCCTATTAATAACCAAACCTATTACCAATCAGGCACTTACAACCATACTACCGGTTCTACCAATTGCCAAAGTCAACACCAATTAAACCTTACTATAAACCCAGCCGGAGGAACTCAAACCATCTATCATACGGCCAATGGTTCTTACAATTGGCATGGAGTTACGTACTATTGTAGCGGTTCTTATACTTCTTCATATACTGACCAATCGGGGTGTGAATATACAACCATTCTAAATTTGACCATCAACAACCCTGCATTGCCCATACAAAATGTAACAGAATGTGACGAATACAATTGGTCAGCAAACGGACAAACCTACAATGTCGGCGGTATAAAAACAGCAACTGTAAATGTTCAAGGGTGTAATGCAACTGCTATATTGGGACTAACTCTCAATTACAGTTCTAGCCAAATTTTCGATGTCAGTGCAGGAGAATCTTACACTTGGCACGGACAAACCTACTATTGCAGTGGCACTTACTATTATAACACTACTAACAGCAATGGATGCCCTCATACAGAAACGCTAAATTTAGAGCTAGACAATGGATGGTAAAATAAGAGACAACAGCATGAAAAAAATTATAATTATACTTTTACTGATAGGAGAGCTATTCTCAGCAGTAGCACAAGTACCCTTGAATAATACTATACTAAGAAGTAAAAACCTCAACTCTTTAGAGATGCAAAGTATAGGCAACCCCTTAGACGGCTCTATTCTATACAATACACAAGACACTTCTATCTTTTTGAGGAGCAATAGCAACAAATGGATGCGGCTTAGACAAGAGCTAAAAGTATGCAACCAATACCTCAATATATCAGACGGCAATGGAGTAGAACTATCAAGTGTACTCGCCCGTAGAAAAGGGGAAACCCTTTCCTGGACCGGCAATAAATGGAAAAGTGATTCGCTACTCAGTATTTTTGGATATACCGAAAGTTTTCGATTTTTAACAGAATGTTTTACCCCTTTGTTTACAGACAATTATGTTTTTATTCCTGGAATAGAAGAAGATGGTACTAATAAGTTGGCTTATTTTGATATACAAGACCCCGATGAATTAAAACCAATGGGATACATCAAAAATAATGATGATGCTTGTCTTAGAAACGTTAGAGATGTGGCTTGGCACAATAACATTTTGTATTTAGGCGGAGATAAATTAACGGCCATAGATTTAGACGATTTTTACGATTGGCCTGAAACTGTTTTAGATTCAGGTTGGCAACAATTTGAACAACAATGGATATACTGGGATGCTATGCCTGAAACAGGTGGTTGTAACCCCTTATTTACAATAGACTTGCCAACAGCTCCTTATGAAAACGAAAACAACATCGTAAAAATGACCATTAAGGATAACCGTTGGCTCATTTGTTTTAGGTATGGTGGTGGATTATATAGTTTATTTATGACCATTTATGATCTAAATAACCCTTTAAACCCACAATTGGTTATGGATTATCAATTTGAACCTAACTCTAGTTCATATATGGACTTTTTCGATATAGAAATCCAGGGCGACAGGATATTTTTCTCATCCCACGGCACTGAAATCAGATATTTTGACTTGCCTAACTGGATGATTACTAGCACCCAACCTCAAAACATTAATTTGAATTCTATACAATGTGCTCCCTATCTAAATTGGGGAGAAAAAAAGATGATGTTACATAATAATGCTAACATAATGATGGTAAGCTGGACTCAATTAACATCGGGAGGGTCAGAAACCGATTTCGCCATTTACAACATTAGCAATCCTACTAATCCTATTTTAATTGCCACATTGCCTCACAATGCTATGACCTTTGACATCGATGAAGCTGCAAATAGATTGTACATTCCTGATAAAGCTTCTGGTTTATTATATGTTTATGATATTACAGTGCCAGGCAATCCTGTTCAGGTAGATATTATTTCTAATGAATTTTTAAGCCAACCAGGCTTGGCTATGTGGGGAGGTATAAAAGTTAGGGACGGTCGTTGTTATTTTCATGACAATTTTTTCATGAACAGTATTCCTTTAGAAAAGGAAGGTTCGGTAGGTATAGGAGAAACTAATCCCGAAGAAATTCTTGAAGTAAATGGTCAAGCTAATAAATTGAATGGAGGCAATTGGACTGGATATTCAGATAAACGTATCAAAAAGAATATTAACCCCTTAACCTATGGGCTGAAGGAAATATCACAAATAAATACCGTAGAGTATCAATATAATAGTCTATCGGGCTTCCAAGATACCACCAAGACCTATGTTGGAGTATTGGCTCAAGACATACAAAAAATACTGCCTCATACCGTAAGCCAAAAACGTAATAGCCTTAATGGTCTAAAAGACGTCAAACAATTAGACAGCTCCTCAATAATGTGGATACTGCTTAATGCTATTAAAGAACTTAAACAACAAATAGAAGATGAAAAAAAATACCACCATTAAAAATAGCCCCATGAAAACATACATAGCCCTTTTTATATTTGCCTTTTATTTTGGACAAGTAGTAGCACAAGCTCCACATGCTCAAAGTTTATTGCGCCTATCCAATGTTAGTACGGCAGAAATGAATGCCATCAGTAACCCCCTATTAGGTTCTGTAGTGTATAATACCACTCAAAATTCGGTCTATCAAAAAAGTCCCAATAGTTGGATTAAACTAAGGCAAACCTTATCCATTGATGGCGATCAACTGAGTATCAGCGATGGTAATACTGTAACAATACCAGTCATCAATATCGAAAACGGTACACAGGTATCCAATTCTCTCTATTATAATGGTAATAGTTGGACCGAAAACGATTTACTCACTATTCATTTGCCTGGCTTTTCCGAATATTCAGGCCCTAGTGGTCGTGTAGGTATCAATACCAACACTCCCGACCAGACACTTTCTGTGAATGGCAATGCTTCCAAAACTGGAGGGGGAGCTTGGCTAACGTATTCGGACCAAAGACTAAAAAAGAACATCAAAGATTACCGTAAAGGCATAGACGAATTGATGCGCATTAACCCCATCTTATACAACTATACCAGTAAATCAGGATACAGCGATACAACCAGCACTTTTGCAGGAATTATTGCCCAAGAAATAGAAAAGATACTGCCCAATACCGTTAGTCGTTTTGACGATAGTAAGGGTCCTAGTGGTCTGAAAGACAAACGCCAATTTGACTCCTCAGAAATCATTTGGCTAATGGTTAACGCTATACAAGACCTACAAAAAGAATTGCACGACATACGTGCGGCTAGGCAAAGGAAATAGTTATCTGATTGTTGTCTTCGACTAGGTAAATGTTGTCTTCGGCTTCGCTCAGACAACGTACTATCCTTGTTGTCTGAGCGAAGCCGAAGACAACAATACGAAAACAATTACCTCAAATACTTCTTATCTACATAAAAAGTACCAAAAGGAATAATAGAAGCTAAACAAACGATTAGCATATCTAGTCTGTTCCACTGATAGTCTTCTTTAAGAAGCAATGCTAAAACAAGATATAGCATAAACAATACCCCATGAGGCATCCCCAATAGCTTGACGAAAGCATCATCGCCACCCCAATGCTTTAAGGGGGTTGCAATAAATAATAAAAGAATATAAGATAGCCCCTCTAATAGGGTAATGAGTCTAAAAAATGTTTTCATGCATTCATTTTTGTAATGTACTTGCCAATAATATCAAACTCTAAATTGACCGTACTACCAACTTCTAAATACTGAAAATTGGTATGCTCGTAAGTGTAAGGTATGATGGCCACCGAAAAGCTGTTTTTTTGAGAATTGACCACCGTCAAACTTACCCCATTGACACATATAGACCCTTTCTCTACGGTGATATTTTGAGAAGGCATATATTCAAAAGTATAGGTATGCCAACCCTGTTCTTGCCCAATATGTGTGCATTGAGCAGTTTGGTCCACATGACCTTGAACAATATGACCATCTAGTCTATCGCCTAACTTCATACATCGCTCAATATTGACTTTATGCCCTACTTCCAACTGTCCCAAATTGCTTTTGTCTAAAGTTTCTTTAATAGCCGTTACGGTGTAAATATCATCATGTATGGCTACAACCGTTAGACATACGCCATTGTGTGCCACGCTTTGGTCTATCTTCAATTCTGAAGTTATGGGTGTACGCATAGAAATATGCAAATTATCTTGCTCTCTCTCCAAGGATACCACTTCACCGATATGTTCTATGATACCTGTAAACATTAGTAATTAATGATTTGTTCTTCAATGCCTTCAGGAATTTCCCTAAAGGTATAATCTTGTCTTCTTAGCTGAGGCTCAAAACCCGCTTTACGAATCGATTCTTGTATGCTTTTGTAAGTAAAACGATGGGGTGCTCCTGCTGCCGAAACTACATTTTCTTCAATCATAATAGAACCAAAATCATTAGCTCCACCGTGCAAACACAACTGAGCCGTTTCCTTACCAACCGTTAGCCAAGAGGCTTGTATGTTTTTAATATTGGGCAACATAATTCTACTAATGGCAATCATACGCAAATATTCATCAGCAGATACGTTATTTTTAATCCCTCGAATACGATTGAGCAAAGTGCCATCGTCCATAAAAGGCCAAGGAATAAAGGCTAAAAATCCCTCGGCATCGGCTGGTTTTTCCGACTGCACCTGACGAATCCATACCAAATGTTCAAAGCGTTCTTCTAAAGTTTCAATGTGACCGAACATCATAGTGGCTGAAGTGGTAATGTGCAATTGATGACAAGCACGCATAACATCTAGCCACTCCTGACCAGTACATTTTCCACGAGATATAAGTCGTCTGACTCTATCGTTTAGTATTTCTGCCCCAGCACCAGGTAAACTGTCCATACCAGCTTCTTTCAATGCCGTCAAAACTTCGGTGTGACTTTTGCCCTCTAGCTTACAAATGTGAGCTACTTCTGGCGGCCCTAAAGCATGTAAGCGAATTTCAGGATAAAGGTCTTTGAGCTCACTGAACAGATTGGTGTAAAAATCTAAGCCTAAATCGGGGTGATGTCCGCCTTGCAAAAGCAATTGGTCTCCGCCATAACGAATAGTTTCTTCTATTTTGGGCTTGTACTCTTCTATAGATGTAACATAGACTTCCTCATGACCCGGTGGTCTAAAAAAGTTGCAAAACTTACAATTGGCAATACAAGCATTGGTAGTGTTGACATTTCTGTCAATCTGCCAAGTGACCAAACCATCAGGCTTTTGTATTTTTCTCAGCTCATTGGCAACATACATTAAATCGGCAGTAGGGGCATGTTCAAAAAGATATTGACCTTCTTCTGCCGATAAAAATTCAAAAGCTAAAGCTCGTTGTAATAAAGCGTCTATATTCATCTAAATTGTCTAATTTTGAAGGTACAAAAATACGACATTATAATTATGGACTTACACCTATCCCTATCAAAAGATTTTTCTAAACAACAATCCTTAATATTGCTATGCAAATCTTTAGACCACTTAGCTGAGTTTGACTTAAGCACGGAGGAAAAGAAATACCTTGAAAAAGCCCTCAAGAACGAGCAAAAAAGTATGCTTATCAACCGATATAGCCATTGTATCTTTGTGGTGATTACCTCCGATGATTTGGAAAAAATACGTTTGTCTGCCAACAGTTTGCACCCTCTAATTATTAAAGAAAAAATAGAAGACATCACCGTCGTTGATTGCTGCAAGAATTCAAGCGAAAGTTTGGCATTTGTCGAAGGTTTAGCCTTAACCAATTATCAGTTTCTAAAATATTTTAAGGATAAAAAAACCCATAGCCTAAAGTCCATAGGGCTACACTTCGATGGCTCTAAACAAGACATTCAGCACTTACAATCGGTGGTGCAAGGGACTTATGTGGCTAGAGACTTAGTCAATGAGCCCTTTTCATACCTAACCGCACCCCAATACAGTAAGGATATCGAAGCACTAGCAAAGGAATCGGGCTTTAGCGTAGAAGTCTTTCATAAAAGTAAAATAGAAGCTCTGAAAATGGGAGGACTTCTAGCCGTCAATAAAGGAAGTATTGACCCCCCTACATTTAACATTATGGAGTGGAAACCCAAAGGGGCGACTAACAACAAACCCATCGTATTGGTTGGTAAAGGCATCGTTTATGATACTGGTGGTTTGAGTCTCAAGCCTACGCCCAACTCTATGGATATCATGAAGTGCGATATGGGAGGTTCGGCTGCCGTGGTCGGTACGATGTACGCCATAGCCAAAGCAAAATTAAACGTACACGTAGTCGGTTTAGTTCCTGCTACTGACAACAGACCGTCTGGCAATGCTTATGCCCCCGGCGATGTCATTACTATGCACGACGGCTCTACAGTAGAAGTGCTCAACACCGATGCTGAAGGACGATTGATACTTGCCGATGCTCTCAGCTATGCTAAAAAATATAAGCCCGAAATTGTGATTGACCTAGCCACCCTAACAGGTGCCGCCGCTCGAGCCATCGGCAAACAAGGTATTGTAGCTATGGGCAACGACCAAAAGACCCTGTCTGAGCTGAAAGAAAGTGGACACAGAGTGCACGAAAGGTTGGCAGAATTTCCCTTTTGGGAAGAATATAAAGAGGATTTAAAATCGACCATTGCCGACCTCAAAAACCTAGGTGGTGCCGAAGCTGGAGCCATCACTGCTGGTAAGTTTTTAGAGCATTTTACCGACTACCCATATACCCACTTAGACATTGCTGGGCCAGCATTTACCCAAAGCCCTTTTAACTACAGAGGGCAAGGTGGTACAGGTGTAGGCGTACGCTTATTGTTCGATTTCCTAAAAACTAAAGTCTAATGAGTAAAGCCATCAAATTAGGCATATCCATAGGTGACACCAATGGCATAGGATTAGAAGTCATCTTAAAAAGTTTTCATGATAAACGCATGCTAGACTTTTGTACGCCCATACTTTTTGGCGATTACCATTTAGCTGTGAACACCAAAAAACAATTAGGATTAGAAGAAATAAACCTCCATAAAATACAGTCCCTCAAGGAAAGTAAGCACAAAAAAGTAAATGTAATAAACTGCTGGAAAGAAACGCTTAGCCCCAACTATGGTAGTAAGGAAAATGGCGGTAAATATGCCTTGAAATCTCTTGAAAAAGCCTGTCAAGCCCTACAAAATGGAAGTATTGATGTTCTAGTAACAGCCCCCATCAATAAAGAAAACATACAGTCCGATAGCTTTAAGTTTTCTGGTCATACCGAATTTTTAGAACAACAATTTGAAGGTCAGGCTTTGATGTTAATGCTTAATAAAGAACTGCGCATAGGCGTAGTGACAGGTCATCTGCCACTACAACAAGTATCCAAACACATTACCCAAGAATTGATACTGCAAAAGCTAGAGTCCTTTAACCAAAGTTTAATACAAGATTTTGGTATTCGTAAGCCAAAAATTGCTGTTTTGGGACTGAACCCCCACGCAGGAGATAATGGTTTGCTTGGGCAAGAAGAAAAAAAGACCATAATACCAGCATTGCAAAAAGCCGAAGACAAAGGGCTATTGGCCTTTGGACCATACCCTGCTGATGGCTTTTTTGGCTCAAATCAATTAATGGCCTTTGACGGAGTATTAGCCATGTACCACGACCAAGGCTTAGTGCCTTTCAAAACCTTGTCTTTTGGAAATGGCGTGAACTTTACCTCTGGATTGTCAGTAGTTAGAACTTCGCCTGATCACGGTACTGCCTTCGATATCGCTGGTAAAAACATAGCTTCTGAAAGCTCTTTCATACAGGCCATTTATACCGCATGTGACATCTACAAAAAACGCCAAGAATGGCAAGAGCTAAACAGCAATATTTTACCGTCGCAAGCCAAAAAAGAAAAGGCTAGAGAACGTTAGTGCGTATTCATTTCTATTGCAAAGGATAGATTTAAGGAATTTTATTACATTTGCAGGCTACTTTGAAAAAGTTCTGAATGTATGGTTAAGTCTAAAGATTTTGAAATTCAATTTTCGGCATTAAAATTAGGCAGCCACCAATTCAACTTTGACATTGAAGATTCGTTCTTTACACTGTTTGATTATTCTGAGATAGAAAAGGCTAATATTAGCACAACTATTACTCTAGTAAAAAAAGCAACATTACTACAATTAGATTTTGCCATTACTGGACATATCACTTTAGCTTGTGACCGATGTACCGAAGACTATCAACAAGAAATAAATCAACACTTTGAATTGATTGTTAAGTTTTCTGACATTGTGGAAAGCGTAGAAAGTGATGAAATCCTCATTCTTTCGAGCAACGAACATACCCTATCTTTAGCACGGTATATCTATGAATTTGCTCATTTATCGCTACCCTCTAAACGTACACACCAATCATTGGACGAGTGCAACCCCGAAATGTTGGAACATATCGAACAGATGGGATTGACAGAAGATATTGACGAAACAATTGACCCACGATGGGAAAATTTAAAACAACTAAAGACTAAATAAATTTAGATTATGGCACATCCTAAACGTAAAATCTCTAAAACAAGGAGAGATAAAAGACGTACTCACGACAAAGCTACAACGCCACAGTTAAGCGTATGTCAAACGACTGGAGAGACTCATCAAACACACAGAACTCACTGGGTAGATGGTGTACTTTACTACAAAGGTAAAGTAGTAATGGAAAAATAATTTATCTCACAAGATTTAACAATCTCGTGTGTATTACATGTAGATTTAAAAACTTTTTGAAAGCTTTTTAAGTCTACTTTTATTTTATGACTAAAGTTCGAATAGGTATAGATGTAATGGGTGGGGATTTTGCCCCGTCAGCGACAATTGAGGGGAGCGTATTAGCCTTAAACCACCTTGCCGACGGTATCGAAATAGTTCTAATTGGCGACCAAGACCAGATAACTAGCGAACTTAAAAAACACCAAGTCGATGCATCTGCATTTAGTATCGTTCACGCCCCCGATATCATAGAAATGGGCGAACACCCCACCAAAGCATTCGTTCAAAAACCCAACTCTAGTATTGCCGTAGGCTTCGGTCTGCTCAAAAAAGGCCAAATAGATGGCTTTGCTAGTGCTGGAAATACAGGTGCTATGTTTGTCGGCGGATACATGTCTGTCAAGCCAATTCCAGGTATTTTACGCCCTTGTATATCTTCTGTCTTACCCAAATTAGATGGCGGCGTAAACGTCATACTTGATGTAGGGGCAAATGCCGATTGCAAAGCCGACGTATTGTACCAATTTGGTATCCTCGGCTCTCTATTTGCTGAGCACGTTTGCGGTGTAAAAACACCACGTGTCGGACTGTTAAACATTGGCGAAGAAGAAACCAAAGGCAATATGCTAACTATCGCCGCTCACGAAATGATGAAAGACAGCACAGACTTTAACTTCTGTGGTAATATCGAAAGCCGACACCTCTTCGATGACGAATGTGACGTCATAGTATGTGACGGTTTTAGCGGAAATGTTATACTCAAACAAGCAGAATCGGTATATTCTCTCATCAAACAACGCCAAATAGAAGACGACTATTTCGATAGGTTCAATTACGAAAACTATGGCGGAACACCCATTTTAGGGCTTAATAAAACCGTTGTAATAGGTCACGGAATCTCTAATGCTGTTGCTATAAAAAACATGATAGTGCTAACAGCAGATGTGGTAGAGGCCGATCTCACAACAAAAATTTTAAACAACTTCAATAATGACTAAGCTTAGAGCTGCCATAACTGGCGTTCACGGATACGTACCCGAATACGTATTAACCAATCAAGAATTAGAAACAATGGTAGATACCAATGACGAGTGGATAACCACCCGAACAGGTATCAAAGAAAGACGAATATTAAAAGGCGAAGGCTTAGCCTCCTCAGACCTAGGTGTAGGTGCTATTGAAGGATTACTCCAAAAAAGAGGCGTTGCAGCCGAAGAAATAGACTGCATCATCTGTGCTACTGCAACTCCTGATATGATATTTCCATCAACAGCTTGTATTATAGCCGATAAGATAGGTGCTAAAAACGCCTTTGCATACGACCTCATGGCGGCCTGTTCAGGCTTTTTATTTTCGGTAGCAACAGCAGCCAAATACATAGAAACAGGAGCTTACAAAAAAATTATTGTAGTCGGCGCAGACAAGATGTCTTCCATAGTGGACTACACCGACCGACAAACGTGTATCATCTTTGGCGATGGCGCTGGTGCTGTTTTACTAGAGCCCAATGAAGAGGGTTTAGGCGTACAAGATTCTATCATGAAAAGTAATGGCGAAGGACGCCACTACCTACGCATGACGGGTGGCGGCTCGTACCACCCTGCCTCCGAAGAAACCATAAAAAATAAAGAGCACTTCATACACCAAGAAGGTCAAACGGTATTTAAATTTGCCGTAAAAGGTATGGCCGATGTTTCTGGTGAAATTATGGAAAGAAATAACCTCAAAGGTGAGGATATCGCTTGGCTAGTGCCTCATCAAGCTAACAAAAGAATCATAGATGCTACAGCCAATAGAATGGGCGTTGGCACAGACAAAGTCATGCTAAATATTCAGCGTTATGGCAACACCACCAACGGAACAATACCGTTATGCTTATGGGAGTGGGAAAATCAACTGAATAAAGGAGATAATCTTATCTTAGCAGCCTTTGGCGGAGGCTTTACCTGGGGCTCTATTTATTTAAAATGGGCATACGATAGCAAATAATCATATCTTTGAAAAAATTATAATATGGACATTAAAGAAATTCAAGAATTAATAAAGTTTGTTGCCAAGTCTGGCGCAACGGAAGTCAATTTGGAAATTGATAATGTAAAAATATCCATTAAATCACCGGCTAAGAAAGGTGCTGTTCCAGAGACAACTATCATACAGCAAATCCCTGTGGCACAAAACCCAGCGGCAGTAATGCCTACTGCTGCTCCTGCTCCAGCAGCACCAGCTACTCCAGCGGTCGATGCTCCGGCCAAGGCTGAGCCTAGCGATGACGACAAATACATTACTGTAAAATCGCCTATGATAGGAACTTTCTACAGAAAACCTTCTCCAGATAAAGATACCTTCGTCAATGTTGGCGATACCATCAAATCAGGCGATGTGCTTTGTGTGATAGAAGCTATGAAACTCTTCAACGAAATAGAATCCGAGTTGAGTGGAAAAATAGTTAAGGTGTTGGTAGATGATTCTACTCCTGTAGAATACGACCAACCTCTATTCATAGTCGATCCTTCCTAAAACAGTCTTATGTTTAGCAAAATATTAATAGCCAATAGAGGCGAGATAGCACTAAGAGTTATCCGTACTTGTAAAGAAATGGGCATCAAAACAGTTGCTGTTTATTCTACTGCCGATGCCGACAGTTTACACGTTAGATTTGCCGATGAAGCCGTTTGCGTAGGCCCAGGTCCATCTAGCGAATCTTATTTGAATATCCCTAACATCATAGCCGCAGCCGAAATTACCAATGCTGATGCTATACACCCAGGTTATGGTTTCCTTTCCGAAAACGCCAAGTTCTCAAAGATATGTGGCGAAAATGGTATCAAATTTATTGGTGCCTCACCAGAAATGATTGAAGGTATGGGCGATAAAGCCGCCGCCAAAGAAACCATGAAAAAGGCTGGAGTGCCCACCATACCAGGTTCTGATGGTCTTATTAATGACTTTCCACACTGTAAAAAACTAGCTGAAGAAATCGGCTATCCCGTTATGCTAAAAGCTACCGCTGGTGGTGGCGGTAGAGGTATGCGCTTGGTATGGAAAGCCACTGAGCTAGAAGCCGCTTGGGACTCCGCCAGACAAGAGTCGGCAGCAGCCTTCGGCAACGATGGTATGTATATGGAGAAATTCATAGAAGACCCAAGACATATAGAAATACAAATCATTGGCGATAGCACCGGAAAAGCCTGTCACCTTTCTGAAAGAGACTGTTCGGTACAGAGAAGACACCAAAAGCTAGTCGAAGAAACGCCATCGCCATTCATGACCGATGAGCTGAGAGAGGCTATGGGAAAAGCCGCTGTAAAAGCCGCCGAATCGGTGAAATACGAAGGGGCAGGAACAGTAGAGTTTTTAGTGGACAAACACCGTAACTTCTACTTCATGGAGATGAATACACGTATTCAGGTAGAACACCCCATTACAGAAGAAGTAGTGGACTACGACCTCATCTGTGAGCAAATCAAAGTAGCGGCAGGGATAAAAATATCAGGTAAAAACTATTACCCACAACTGCATGCTATAGAGTGTCGTATCAATGCCGAAGATCCTTACAACGACTTCAGACCAAGTCCGGGTAAGATTACCAACTTTCACGCTCCGGGAGGGCACGGCATACGTATAGATACTCACGTCTATGCCAACTACATTATACCGCCCAATTACGATTCTATGATAGCTAAGCTCATAACAGTGGCACAAACCCGAGAGGAAGCCATCGCTAAGATGAAAAGAGCCTTAGAAGAATTTGTGATAGAAGGCGTAAAGACAACCATACCTTTCCACCTACAACTCATGAGCAATCCTGACTTCATAAACGGTAACTATACCACTAAGTTTATGGATACTTTTGAGCTGAAGTAGTAGAAATAGATATATGATGAAAAGAGCCTTAGGGCTCTTTTTTTTGCTCTCTGACTCCTGACTTCGGCTCCTGACTTCGGCTCCTGACTTCGGCTCCGCTCAGTCAGCGTCAAAGTCAGTGTCAGAAGTTGGTGGTTGAGCGGAGTCAAACTCTTTCGGGGGTTGAGCGGAGTCGAAACCACCGTGATTCAAATGACTACTCTCATTCAAACAACGTGCTAATTCATGGAGTTTTTCAGGCATTCCTTGTATCAAGGCTTCCTTTTTCTTTCTGCTCCAGCCTTGAATCTGTTTTTCTCTGTAGAACGCCTTATCTATTCGGTCGAATTCATCGACATAAACGAGCTTTACAGGTAGCCTCTTTTTAGTATGATTTGCTCCTTTACCCCTTTGATGTTGGAATAATCGGTATTCAAGTTGTTTAGTACTGCCAGTATAATAACTACCATCGGCACATTCTAAGATATACACCCAGCCTTTCATGGTTTTTAGCTTTTCACAAACTTAGCAATAAATGAATTATAGCCCTAAAGTTCTTTTTTTATGTGTTCAACCATACACTAAACCGAAGAAGTCTTGCTTTCCACTAACTCAAAGAACTCCCCAAAAGACAAGCCATGAATATCCAAAACTCTTTGTAAAGATTTAAGCGTACAATTTGTTCCTTTTTCCATGCGCCCGTACTGCGTTTTTGGCAAATCATTATCCCAAGCGAAACCGGCATAGCTGGTGTAACCTGCCTGTTGGCGAAGCGCTTTCAGTTGCTGACCGATTACTGTAAACTGTTTCCTCATAGCTAAAATTCGAGACCCTAAAACAAGAATTTAAAGCCTAAACGACAACCTCATAAATGAGGTTGTATAACTTCGAAAAAGTAAAGTGCTTTGTTATTAACAATAAGCCACAAGGGCTTATTTCAATAAATTTTAACTTATTAAATCATGAAAAAATTACTGTACGGAACATTAGTCCTCGCCTTAGTAGGCATCGCAATTACTTTCTCAAGCTGTGAGAAAAATACCATTCTTCCTCAAAACGAAAGCAGTAGCATTAATTTAGTTACTCTTAGAAATGCGAATAATCAAAGCATTACAATGCTTGAGTTTGAAAGTAATGAAGAATACGACAAGACCATAGAAATGCTTGAACAAAAAGTAGAACGCTTGGAAGATGCATTTGTAGAAAAATACAAAGACTTAAACGATGAGGACTTGAATGCAATGGAAGAAAAGATCGGTTACAATGACCGACAAGCTCTGATTGACTTTGTAAAATCAAAGCAATTTAACAACTCTATGCTTTTTGCCTTTATAGAAGCTGAGGAGAGATGGCTAAACAATGACGTTTTGGATGAAAAAACCGCCCCTTCTAACTTATATGTTGTAGAAGAAGCTGAAATGGCTTTGTTAAATGAAAAAGGTGAAGTAAAAATAGCAGGAGAAATCATTAAGATAACGCCAAATGGAGTTGTGGTGTTTTCAGACGCATCCGTTGATAACGTAGTTGCCTACAACGACGGCAAACTAGACCTATTGAATACTGAAAATGTGAGTGCAGATTTTACTTCTATGCAAGAAAGAAGCAGTTCAGATTGCCACTGGTGGAAAGCAAAAACAAACCCAAGATATTATTCAGATAAAAAAGTCCGTTTACATCGACATTTTCATAAGTATCCATGGAAATCGACCTCATTAACTCGAATTGGATCATATAAAAAAAATGGCAGCAAGTGGAAGCGATTTCGTACTAAAATTGGAGTAGAAAACCAAAGTTATTTTATGAATAAAAGCGATTGTAATGAAAAATTATTTAGTGCCTATGATATCAAATCTGTAAAAAAAAGAAAATATAGAAGTTGTAGAAATACTAGTTGGGGTTTAGGAAATAAAGAACGAGCTAAAAACGGTGAATCTGTAATTGGCACTTATATATATCCTAGCTATAATGTTCAAGAGGTGCTATATTGGTAGAAATACGTTTAAAATCTTAATAGAATTAAAATAGACCTTTATTTTTAAATCAATCGATTTTACCTATAAAAAAGCATTAATTTTATGTGCTATGAAAACACGACTTCTCTCACTATTTTTGTTGAATACTGCGTTTCTCTTTGCTCAAAACACCCATTACTCCACACTCGATGATTATAAAAAGATTGGATGGATGGTAAATGTTGCTCTCTTTGATAGGGGAATTAATCATATTAACTTAGGTCACGCAACACCAAAACACCTGCCTATTTTAAGCCATGGCTTTGGCTTAAACTACAACATTCAAGCCAATAAAAAATGGTCTTTAGTTACTGGCTTGTGGACAATTAGAGAAGCTGGCTATCATTTTCAAATTACAATTGACGAAAAAGATATTATTCACAATGGAGAATATTTTTTTACTCAAGGATTAGAAGAAAGGTATAAAGGCTATACTATTTATTCTTTTTCATCTCCATTATTTTTACGTTACCAATTGCCAGCTTTTAAAAATGGATATATTCATTCTAATCTAGGACTAAAGGTCAAGTTTTTACCCTCAGGATCTATTGGATTTGGAATTGGCGTTGAGGATTTAGACGTTTTCGATATGGGTGCTATTAGCCCTAAAAATTATTGGCAAGGCAGTTTTGTAGTAGGAACTGGTCTTAGTTGGGCAAGATGGAAATACCTTATTAAGGCTGATATTTACTACACACTTAACTTTCAAAACTCATTAGAAGGCTATTATAAATATAAAAACCTTTTAGTTACTCCAGATAGTGATGGAAGTTATGTTTTAAGTGGTAATTATTGGGCGTTAATGCTAAGTATTCATCTACCATCTAAAAAAACTAAAAAAGAGCCTTAGGGCTCTTTTTTTTATCTGTTTTTATGGGTGTGTTATGCTGTAGTAGCGACTTTCTTGACGCCAACAATTTGTTGTATGGTCTCTACAATAGCTTGTGTATCGTAATCGCACTCACGCCATAGCTCGGCTTGAGTACCGTGCTCAACATACTTATCAGGAATACCCAAACGCTTGATTTGGGCTTGATAGTTGTGGTCTGCCATAAATTCTATAACAGCACTACCAAAACCGCCTTGAATACATCCGTCTTCTACGGTAATGACTTTGCTATGCTTTTTAAAGATTTGGTGCAATAGCTTTTCGTCCAAGGGTTTTACAAAACGCATATCGTAATGGGCAATACTATAGGTTTCTAATTCTTCAATGGCCTTTGTAGCAAAGTTACCCACGTGCCCAATAGTTAGAATAGCCACCTCATCGCCATCGCTTAGCTGTCGCCCTTGTCCTACAGGGATTTCTTCAAATGGCGTCTGCCAATCTACCATAACGCCTTTGCCTCGAGGATAACGGATAGAGAAAGGCCCTTGGTTAGGTAATTGTGCTGTGTACATGAGGTTGCGTAGTTCTTGCTCATTCATAGGTGCTGAAACCACCATATTAGGAATGCATCTGAAGTACGCCATATCATACACCCCGTGGTGTGTTGGTCCGTCTGCCCCAACTAATCCGCCTCTATCTAAACAAAAGACTACATTAAGGTTTTGAATGGCTACATCGTGTACCACTTGGTCATAAGCCCTCTGCATAAAAGAAGAATAAATATTACAAAAAGGCACCATACCTTGTGTAGCTAATCCCGCTGAAAAGGTAACGGCATGTTGTTCGGCAATACCTACATCAAAAGCACGTTTGGGCATTTCTTCCATCATCATACCTAAAGAACAACCTGTAGGCATAGCGGGTGTAACACCCATTATTTTATCGTTTTCCTTAGCCAACTCTATTATGGTCTTACCAAAAACATCTTGGTATTTTGGTGGCTCTGGACTTGAAGAAACGCTTTTAATAATTTCTCCTGTATTTTTATCAAATAGCCCTGGCGCATGCCACTTGGTAGGGCTACCTTTTTCTGCTGGTTCGTAGCCTTTGCCTTTCTTAGTCAGACAGTGCAATATTTTAGGACCAGGAATATCTTTTAAATCATTGAGCACCTTAGAAAGGTGTACTACATCGTGACCATCTACAGGACCAAAATATCTGAAATTCAACGACTCGAAATAGTTACTTTGCTTGAGTAATGCCGACTTCATAGCATTTTCTAGCTTGGAGGCTATGGCCTGAGCATTAGGCCCAAACTTACTGATTTTACCTAGTAAGTTCCAAACATCATCTTTGACTTTGTTGTAGGTGTGTGAAGTAGCAATATCGGTAAGGTATTCTTTCAAAGCCCCTACATTAGGGTCAATGGACATGCAATTGTCATTAAGAATAACAAGTAGGTTTGAGTTTTCTATACCAGCATGGTTAAGACCTTCAAAGGCCAATCCTGCCGTCATAGAGCCGTCACCAATAACAGCTATGTGTTGTTTATCTTTTTCACCTTTGTAGGTAGAGGCTACCGCCATACCTAAAGCCCCAGAAATAGAGGTCGATGAATGACCAACACCAAAAGTATCGTATTCGCTTTCCGAACGCTTAGGAAAACCACTAATCCCTTTGTAAATTCTATTGGTATGAAAACGGTCTTTTCTCCCTGTTAGGATTTTATGTCCATAGGCCTGATGCCCAACGTCCCAAACCAATTGGTCGTAGGGCGTGTTGAAAATATAATGTAAAGCAACCGTCAGTTCTACTACGCCTAAACTAGCTCCAAAATGCCCTCCCTTAGTAGAAACAACATCGACAATGAACTGTCTAAGTTCATCACAGACCTGTGGCAAGTCTGAAGACTTAAGTTGTTTGAGGTCTTGTGGAATATTAATATTTTCTAGTAAAGACAAAGTAATCGATTTAGGGTACAAATATACACATTTTAATATCGACAACTGCTAGAGTGTACTATACAACTGAAGAAATTTTATCAATTACTAACTATTTTATTCTTTAGCTTATCGAATAATAAGTAAAGAACTGGCACAATGACTAGGGTTAAGAAGGTTGCAAAAGTCAAACCAAAAATAACTGTCCATGCCATTGGCCCCCAGAATATGGCATTATCGCCACCAAAGAATATTTGAGGGTTAAACTCCGTCAATAAAGTAGCAAAATTGATATTCATACCCGTAGCTAAAGGTAACAGTCCAAGTACCGTAGTAATGGCAGTCAATAATACGGGTCTTAAACGTTTTTGCCCCGCCTCTTTGATACACTCTACTGCCGATTTAGCATCTAATTTAGCATTTTCTTCTAGTCCTAATTCTTGCCTTTTGCGACTCTTTAACAAATCGATGTAATCTATCAATACAATGGCGTTGTTGACCACTATACCTGCTAAAGAAACAATACCTATACCAGTCATAATAATGACAAAATCCATGTTGAAAATGGCTAAGCCTAAGAATACCCCTATGGTGCTGAATAGTACCGTCATAATAATGATGATGGGCTTGAAAGCCGAATTAAATTGCGATACCAATATCAAAGTAATCAAAGCAACGGCAATCATTAAAGCTTTAGATAAAAAGTCTTGAGTTTGCTCCTGTTCTTGTTGTTTGCCAGTAAACTGCAAGTCGTAACTTTCAGGCATAGGGTAATCTGCTAATAGTTTCTTCAACTGTTCGTTGATAGCATTCTCGTTGTATCCCTCAATGACATTAGAGTAAATAGTCACTTGACGCTTCATATCCTTTCTGTTGACCGAACCGTAAGTGTTATTGTAGGTATAGTCGGCCACTGAAGAAACAGGAATTTGCATAATCCTACCATTGGATTGACTTCTAAAGGTAATGCGTTGATTCATCAATGAAGATACATCGTAGCGGTATTTGTCTGCCAATCGTATGGTAATAGGGTACTCGTCTTCTCCATCTTTAAATTTAGACACTTCTTTACCAAATAAAGCGGTACGAATGGTTGAGCCTACTTGAGCCGTAGAAATTCCCATACGACGAGCCATATCACGGTCAATATTTACCAATAGTTCAGCTTTATTCATTTCTAAATCTACTTTTAAGCCTTCTATACCAGCAATGTTTTCTTGTTCTATAAGCTGTTGAATATCTTCAGAAATCAATAACAATTGGTCGAAATTATCACCTGTAATTTCCATATTAATAGGACGCCCCATAGGAGGTCCATCTCTATTTTTATCCACGCTAATGTCAACCCCCGGTATACCTACCAAAGAGGCTGAAAGTTCTTTCATTACATCTCCCGTAATGACACCATCTCTGTATTTGAATTCTACAAAATTAATTGTTATTCTGGCCTTGTTAGGAGTAATGCCATTAGCTCCCCCCATTTCGTTGGGATCAGAGGTCCCTGCTCCTACATTAGTCAATACAGAAGAAACAGCATGCTTATAAGGTTCTAAAATAGTGATAACTTTTTGCTCAACAACACGAGCCAAAGAATCGGTTGCTACAACATCTGTCGCCTCAGGCATTTCTAGAAATACATTGATATACTTAGGCTCGTTGACAGGGAAAAACTCTACATTAGGCTTCATTAAAGCAAAGAATACAATTGAAAAAATCAACAATCCAAATGTCCCTACTAATAACTTTAATGGTTGTCTGCCCTTAAGTGCCCAATTTAAAACTCTAGAGTATCGTCTTTCTAAACGCACTAAAAATTTATCTTGGAAAGTATGTGATAAAGGCGTTAGGTACAAGCCGTTTACTAAGTTCAATAAAGCAAAAGCTAAAGCTAAAGAACCTAACATTCTGTAGCCTATAAGATAGAATACTATCGCTAATACGGCTGAGTAAATAGAGGTCTTTTTAAGTTTCTTCTTGTTCGGTGCAGAACGCTCATCTTTTTTCACAAACTGAGAAGCAAAGACCGGATTTATGACTAAAGCCACAAATAAAGAAGACCCTAAAACTATTATTAAAGTCATGGGGATATAGCCCATAAACTCCCCCATCAAATCTTCCCAAAATAAGAGTGGGAAAAAAGCCGCTAGAGTTGTTAAGGTGGAAGAAATAATAGCGATTGCTATTTCACCAACACCTTGTTTGGCGGCCTCCATTCTACTAAGTCCTTCTTGCCTGTACAGTCGGTCGATATTTTCAATAACCACAATGGCGTTATCTACCAACATACCTAAAGCTAAAATAAGGGCGAACAAAACCACCATATTCATAGTTGTGCCCATACCACCTAGCACCACAAAACTGATAAACATAGATAGTGGGATAGCCATACCGACAAATAAGGCGTTACGCAAACCCAAGAAAAAGAGGAGTACTAAAACTACCAAAATCACACCAAAAATGATGCTGTTCTCTAAGTTGCTAAGCTGGTCTCTTGTTTGCTCAGACTGGTCGTTTGTAATAGAAATAGTTAAATTTTCAGGGAGTATCTTAGATTGTTTAGCAGTCGCTAATAGGGACATGATTTTGTCCGTAGCTTCTAGCAGATTCTCCCCACTTTTTTTAACCACATTTAAGGAAACTACTGGCTGTGTATCTAGTCTAGCATAACTTTCTCTATCTTCGTAGCCATCACTTACCAAAGCAATATCTTTCAAATAAACAATATTACCTTTCTCGTGTTTGACTATGATATTGGCTATTTCTTCGGCTGAAGTAAATTCGGCTGAAGTTCGTACCATTCTTCTAGTATCTCCAATAAGCACATCACCACCTGCAATGGAGGTATTTTCAAAAGAAATAGCATCTTCTATATCTCTAAAGCTAACTTGACTCATTTCCATACGATGCAAGTCCACTTCAACTTTTATTTCTTTATCTAATAAACCCGTAATATCAACTTTAGAAATCTCAGAAAAGGCCTCTATCTCATCTTGTAAATATTCAGCATGAATTTTTAACTCATCTAAACTAAAATCTCCTGAAAGGTTGATGTTCAAAATAGGGAACTCCGAAAAGTCAATGTCCATAACCATCGGGTCCATATCTAAGTCAGATGGCAAATCACTTTTGGCTTTATCAACCGCATCTTTAACATCTTGTAAAGCGACTTTTAATTCTATGTCGGTGTTAAATTCTAAAATAACCGATGAATTGTCTTGTACAGAGGTAGAGGTTAATTTTTTTAGGCCTTTGACCGACTTAATCTCTTTCTCTAATGGTCGAGTAATGAGGTTTTCTATATCGGCAGGCGAATTACCAGGATAAACAGTTTGTACCATTATCGTTGGCATAACGATATCTGGATACAAGGACTTGGGCATAGATTTGTAAGAAAATATCCCAAACAGTGTCAAAAGTGCTGTGAGAATAAAAACGGTGGTTTTATTCCTCAGCGATAGGTTAGTAATTTTAAAATATCTGTTGCTCATCGACCTAATTATTTGATGTCTAGTTTACTTCCATTGGCTACACCGTCATAACCTATCACTATCACTTCTTGACCAAAGTCTAAGCCTGAGGTAATGTGTGTCATATCGTCTTGAGAAAGTCCTGTTTCTACATATTTTTTGATGGCTTTGTTGTTATCAGCTACAAAGACAAAAGAACCACGCATATCTTTTTTGATACATGCCGACGGCAAAACCACAGCCCCCTCTTGACTAAAGTCTTGTAATTTTACAGAAGCCACCGCATTAGGCTTAATATCACCTGAGCTGTTGTTGAGGTTTATCTTTACTTTGAATGTTCTATTCTGTGAGTTTATAACTTGCCCTACAAAGGATACTTTCTCTTGACGGTTTATCCCTAAAACATCAAATGAAATATTGACCATGTCTCCTTTTTTAATAATTGCCGAATAGCGTTCTGCTACATCTACTTCTACTTGCAACTTCTTTGAATTGACAATACGAAAGGCTGGCATTGTTGGAGTAGCAAACTCACCCACATTGATGTAAATCTCGTCCAATCGACCGCTAATAGGTGCTACCAACTCCAACTTATCTAGCTGAGCCTCCATGGCGGCTAACTTTTTTTGTAATGAAACGTACTGGTTTTTAGCTTGTAAATATTGCATCTCTGAGCCAATACCTTGTTTCCATAAATTATCTTGACGCTCGTAAGTGGTCTTGGCTAATTCAGTAGATTGTCTTAAATCTTCCACTTGATTGGATAAAATACTGGCATCGAGCTGTATGATGGCATCGCCTTTATTAACCCAACTTCCTTCTTCTACCAAACGATTAACGACCATACCGCCCATCTCAACACTAACCAATATATTCTCCTTAGAACTGACAATGCCCGGCTGACTAATATAATGGGTAAAGTTAGTGCCTTCAACAACTTGTGTATGTACGACTACTCCCCCTTCAACTAGGGTATCGGAAAGAGCAATTTCTTTTTCTAATGAAGAAATTTGAGATTTCAAATCCCCCATTTGCTGCTTAAGCTCTTTTAGGGTTTCTTTCTTTTGACTTAATTCATTGACCTCTTCGCCACAACCGACAAGGATAGCAAGGGCTAATACTGATAATAATTTTACTGTTTTCATTAGTTTCCGACTGAACGATTATAATTAGTTTTTGCAATAAGTAGGTTATAGATAGCTTGGGCGTTATCCGCTTGAGCCTGACTGTAATCAGCCCCTGACTGCGATAGCTCCATACTACTGACTAAACCCTCTCTATATTTAGCCATAGTTTTTAAATAGATTTTTTTACTCAGCTCCAAGCTCTCAGATTTTTGCTTTTGAGTATGATAAGCTGTAAGGTAGTTAGACAACGCTACCTTATGAGCCAGACTCAATGATTCTGAAACTTGAAATTGATTATTCTTAGCTTTTTCTAGCTCAATTTTAGCTTGTTGTACTTTGGCAATTCTTGAAAAACCATCGAACAAATTCATTGTGGCTTTAACGCCTACTACCTGTGTAGGATACCAGCTTAAATCCTCATCGAAGAAGTTAAACTCATTACGAAAGGCATTTTGACTGTATGTGCCAAATGCAGAAATACTCGGTAAAAACTGAGATTGGTAACGCCTTAAATCTAACTTAGATAATTTTCTTTGTGTATCAGCCAATTGAAACTCTAAGCGATTTTCAATATTGGGCTCTTGTATTTTTAGGGTTTGATTTTGACTTAATAAAGTAGGTAAACTGTCCGTAAGTACTAATTCTTCTTCAAGTGGAATCCCTAATATTAACTTCAAATATAAATAAGCCACTTCCGTCATTCTTTGCATATTTTCAGATTGAATTTCCATATTAGAAAGGGTGAGTGCCATTCTATCTACATCCAAATCCTCGACCATACCTAAGTCATAACGAGCTTGTACCTCATCTAAAATACCCTGATGTATCTCGGCAATTAGCTTCAAGAAGTCTTTTCTTTCTTCTGCCACCAACACATTGTAGTATGCTGCAGCTATACTGTCTTGTATTTGCTGCTCGGTCAATTGCAAAGATTGTTGTGATAGGCTCTTGTAGATGGTAGAAGCTTTAAGCCCAACGATATAACTGCCATCAAACAGAAGTTGTGAGGCCGTAATAGATGCCGTAGAATTATGCTCTGTGCCAAACTGCAACTCGGCATATTCGCCCTCAGGAGCTGTTGGCACAAACATATTAGCAGGGACAACCGTGGTTGGAATCTCTAAAAACTGTTGCCAATTCACTTCGCCATTTATCTTGGGCAAACCAATACCAATAGTTTCCATTACTTTTTTCTTGGCAAGGGAAACTTCTAGCTTAGCATTTTTGACCTTAACATTATTTTGTAAGCCTAACTCTTGCGCTTCTTTAACAGATAAGCGTTGTTGAGCGGAAGAAGTAAACGCTATAAGAATTGCGATTAATATTAAATTATTCTTCATTGATTTTTTGTTCTAAATAGTTGATGCCTTTAAGAGTTGCAATTCCTCGAAGGTGATAAATTCTAATTTCTGTCAGTAATTTTCTAAAATCGTAGTGCGTCAATGGAAAAAGTTCGTCATTGACCAAAGCGTCTATTCTACTAATCATGAGTTTGGCAATAATATCCACATCTATTTCCTTTCTATAAATCCCTTGTTTAACACCTTTATTGAGGTTATTCTTCATAATATTGAACAGAACCTTTTGTTTTAACTGCTCAATTAAAGCCCATGTATTAGGATAATATCGCTTTAACTCACCCAACAAATAAGGGTTGGTTTGTTTCATAACCACAGAACAACTCTCATCAATAGCAAAAAGCTCATCGATAGCATTATCAAATTGAGCTGCTGAAGTATTTATCATTTCAGAGACTAAATCGTTGTGCTTCTGAAAACAATGGTGAACCAAGTCTTGTTTGTTGTCAAAATGAACGTACAAAGTCTTTTTAGAGATGCCTAATTTAGTAGCCACTTCGTCCATGTTCACCTGCTTAACACCCTTTTTCAAAAAAAGAGAAAGCGATTGTTGAATGATATGTTCTTTAACTTCCATAATGGGGGTGCAAATATACATATTAATAAACCAAAGAAACATTTTTTGTTGCTTTTTGTTTCCTAAGTTTAATTATCATCTTTATTAGCTTAGAAAGTTTTAAGATTTAATATCTTTGTTCCAATAAATTTTGAGATGAAACATACAAAAGTTAAAACCTTATTGTTAGGTGAAGCCGTTAATGAAACCGTTTGTGTAAAAGGCTGGGTGAGAACTAAAAGGGGAAGTAAAAATGTATCCTTTATTGCTATCAATGATGGCTCGACGATTAATAATATTCAAGCTGTTGCGGAGAACGATTCTTTTGATGAGAGTCTTCTAAAGCAGATAACGACTGGGGCCTGTCTTTCCATTATTGGCACTTTGATAGAGTCACAAGGGAGCGGTCAGAAAGTAGAAATTGCAGCTCAAGAAATTGCAGTTTTAGGAGAGGCAGATGCTGATTTGTACCCGCTTCAGCCCAAAAAACACAGTTTAGAATTTTTAAGAGAAAAAGCGCATTTACGTTTTAGAACAAATACGTTTAGTGCTGTGTTCAGAGTCCGTCATGCTCTTTCTTTTGCTATTCATCAGTTTTTTAATGATAAAGGTTTTGTGAATTTGCATACGCCCATCATTACTGGTGCCGATGCTGAGGGTGCAGGTGAAATGTTTCAAGTTAGTAGTTTGGATTGGAATAATCTGCCCAAAGATGATAAGGGAAATGTAGATGAAACACAAGATTTTTTCGGTAAAAAAACTAACCTTACCGTTTCAGGACAACTAGAGGCGGAATTAGGTGCTTTAGCTCTTGGTCAAGTATATACATTTGGACCTACATTTAGAGCTGAAAACTCCAATACCTCTAGACATTTATCCGAGTTTTGGATGATAGAACCTGAAGTAGCCTTCGCTGACCTTAACGACAATATGGACTTGGCAGAAGACTTTTTGAAGTATTGTATTCAGTATGTTTTGGATAAATGTTCTGATGACATTGCCTTTTTGGATAACCGCTTGGCAGATGAAGAAAAAAACCTACCCAAAGAACAAAAATCCGAAATGGGGCTGATTGAACGCCTGCAATTTGTGATTGAAAACGATTTCGAACGCTTGACTTATACAGAAGCCATTGATATTCTACGTAACTCTAAGCCCAACAAAAAGAAAAAATTCCAATACCTCATCGAAGGTTTTGGTGCTGACTTACAATCCGAACATGAACGCTATTTGGTGGAAAAAAAGTTCAAAAAGCCCGTCATTCTTACCGATTACCCTAAAGGTATAAAAGCATTTTATATGCGTATGAATGAAGATGGACAAACGGTCAGAGCCATGGATATACTATTCCCGGGAATTGGGGAAATCGTTGGGGGTTCACAACGAGAAGAAAGGATGGAAATTCTTAAGTCTAGAATGGAAGAAATGGACATTGACCAAGAAGAATTGTGGTGGTATTTAGAAACACGACAATTTGGTAGCTGTCCACACAGCGGTTTTGGGCTGGGCTTTGAAAGACTTATCATGTTTGTTACAGGCATGAAAAACGTTAGAGATGTTATTCCTTTCCCTCGCTACCCTCAAAATGCCGAATTTTAATTGATGCAAAAACAGAGATTAAAACAAGAGATAGGTCTTAACCTTAGTCCACAGCAAATACAGTTTATGAATTTGTTGCAGATACCTCTTATGTCTTTGGAAAAACGCATAGAAGATGAGCTAGAAAGCAACCCCGCTTTAGAAGAAACAACTAAGGATAAAGAGAAAAACGAGGATACTGAAAGTAGCTGGGAAAGCACTAGAAACCACAACCAAAGTACAGAAGAAAAATACAGTACAGTAGCTCGAGAAAGAGAGTTGAGTTTACAAGAATTTCTCTTGCAACAGTTGCCTATGCAAAGCCTCGATGATGATGAATCCGTACTAGCACAATTCATAATTGGCTGCCTTGATGATAATGGTTTTTTAAGCCGTTCGCTACTATCTATCTCCGATGACTTATTGTTTAAGTTGAATCTAAACATCAGCGAAACCGACCTAATGCCCATTTTGAAAATCGTACAAAAGCTAGACCCCCTTGGTGTGGGGGCTAGAGATTTAAAAGAATGTTTACTCCTTCAATTAGAAAACAAAACACAAACAGAGTCTATTATATTAGCTCAATCTGTGCTGAAACACCAATACACAGCATTCGCCAATAAGAACTATGAAAAGCTACTTAAAGAATTTGAAGTTGATGAAGATCAAATCAGACAGGTTTACAAAGAAGTTGAGCAATTGAACCCTAAACCCGGTTCTAGTTTTACGAATACTCAAGAAGTCAATGCATACATAACGGCAGATTTCTTTTTAGAAGCCGATAATGACGAACTAAACGTCATACTCAACAACAGTAGAAGTAAGTCATTAAGGAGTAGTTCGTACTACAAAAAGATGTTAGAAAACTTGGAGCAAGAAAAAGGCGATAAAGAGGCTATCCAATTTCTAAAAGAAAAAATAGAAGGTGCTGAGTGGTTTGCTAATGCTCTTATACAAAGGGAGCAAACCTTACTAAAAACCATGAATTGTATTGTCAGTATTCAAGAAGACTTTTTTAAAACAGGAGACGAGAAACTACTCCAACCCATGAAACTAATGGACATTTCTGAGAAGATAGATTTAGATATTTCTACCATCTCTAGAGTCACTAACAGCAAATACATAGAAACGCCTTACGGGACTTTTTTATTGAAAGAGTTTTTCTCAGATGCTTATAGCAAAGATGATGGCACTGTTATTTCTAATAAAGTGATAAAAAGTCATCTGCAAGACATTCTAGAAAATGAAAACAAGAAAAAACCCTATTCAGATGAAGAGCTTTCTGAAAAACTAGATGAATTAGGTTTTCATATTGCCAGACGTACTGTTGCAAAATACCGCGACCAATTGGGCGTGGCAGTGGCTAGATTAAGGAGGGAATTATGATGCGATTGGCTCAAGTAATTTCTGTTTTGGGACATCCTCTGTTTATGCCTTTATATGCTTTTGGCTTACTCATTTATGCCAATCCTTATATCAATATGATGGTGCCTGAGTCCAGTAAATATTTTACACTCGGCATACTTGTAGTTTTTACCATTATATTGCCTATACTCACTGCTGTCGTGTTTAAATTATTTGGTCTTATTGATAGTCTTTTTATGAAAACTGCCGAAGAAAGAAGGTGGCCTTTTCTACTTACTCTTATTTGGTATTATATGGGCTTTCAATTACTCACAAAAATATATGTGCCTCAAAGTTTTTTACTACTGATGATTGGGGCAATTAGTGCTATTGGTATTGCTCTTGTCATTACAAGTCGTTGGAAAATTAGTATTCATATGCTCGGTATTGGTGGTGTGATAGGTGCTATAATAGGTATTTCTCAACGCTTTCAGTTTGACCATAGCATACTAATAATGGTCTTAATTATTTTTGCTGGACTGATTGGATACGCTAGATTAAAAACCAACTCTCATAACTACCGACAAGTCTATGCTGGATTTATTCTTGGTTTAGCTATAGAATGGATTTGCGTGATGAATTTTTAAAAAAAGTTATCTTTACACTTCAATCCTTAAATCATAAAAAAACCCCTATGAATTGGTATCTAAAAGTTTTAAATCAATATTCTGACTTTAACAGCAGAGCAAGACGGAAAGAGTATTGGATGTTTGCCTTGGTTAATTTTATTATTTCAATGCTTATCGTTGTAGTCGATAATGCCTTAGGTTTTTCCTTTAATTATACAGGAAATGTATCAGGAGCAGGTGTTTTTAATTTATTATACAACCTTTTAATCTTAATCCCTAGCCTTGCTGTTGCCGTCAGGCGACTGCATGATGTTGGTAAAAGCGGTTGGATGTTTTTGATTGTATTTATACCGTTAATAGGACCTATTTGGCTATTCATATTGTTGTTAAGAGATAGCGAAGCTGGAGAAAACAAATATGGCCCTAATCCAAAGGGAGTATAAAACTATTAGTAGAATTTACTTTTAGTTCTTCTCTTTTTCTTTGTATTCGTAGGTGTATGTTTGTTCGTGTTCTTCCAAGAGTTCATCTATTTCATACTGATAAACTTGCTTAGGAGGACCATTGTCTTTAAACCAATAGGCTAGTATAAGCCCCGCCAAAGCTCCTGCCAAATGACCTTCCCACGATATATGTTTTTTCATAGGGAAAATGCCCCATACCATACCCCCATAAAGGAAAACGACAAACATAGATATAGACATTAACTTGGTGTGCTTTCGGATAAAGCCACTAAAAAATAAAAAGGAAGCTAGAGCATAGAGCAATCCACTTGCGCCAATATGAAAACTAGGTCGGCCTATTGCCCAAAGCCATAATCCACTCATGAGCCACGACCAAAAAAAGACTTCTTTAGCAATCCCTTTATAGAAAAACCCTAGCGTAGCGGTTAATACAAATAAGGGTAAAGCATTATTAGTAAGGTGTTTCCAATCACTATGAATAAAAGGTGATAAAAGTACCCCTTTCAAACCTTCTAAGGTACGAGGTAAAACACCGTATTTGGCAAAACGCATACTATATGTGTGCTCTATCCATTCGACAACAAACAGAACGAGGATAAATAAGGCTGGTAAGATAAATATAGAGTACTTCCTTTGTGTTGACATCTTAGAATTTATATTCCATTCCAAGTCCTAAGATATGCAATTGTTTGGGATTATTGGTATTGAATGATTGTTGTAATCTGTAATAGGCATCTATGTCAAAATCTTTTGATAAAGGATAAGTTGCCCCCAAGGAATATCGCCACTTATTAAATTCCGAATCTTTGAAAAATAACTCAAAAGCAGTATAAGGCTCCAAGGGTGTCTTTCTGATATTGTACGACAAAGATACTTTATCTCTTAATGTGAAATTTTCTTCTTGGTATTGATAACGCAATCGGTTTTTCATTAGCCAACGTTTTTTCTTTTTTCTGTAATTGATATCGGTATATATACGGTGGCTAGTTGAGGTGTTTTGAGACAAATCAAAATCAGTAATATAACGATAGCCAATGGCTATAGACCATTTTTTAACAAGGTCATATTTTAAGGATAAATTGCTAAAGGTGACATCAGGTAAAGAGGCGTTTTCTCTAGCTCGAAAGCCTTGATCAAAAGAAACACTCAAATCCTTATTCAAGTCATAAGAAGCACCTATTTTAGACCATAGCTGAAAGTCTTGTTCTTGTGCAATAAGCAAAAAGGGGCAAAACAAAAACAGTATGAAATTACTTTTGTTCATCTTCAAAATAGAATATTCTTAGATTAGCCGTATCTCTTAAAAAGTCAACATTACGAATTTCTACTCGTGTAATATTAAGCCCTGTTCTTTCTTTCAAGTCCGCCATTAACTCTTCTTTTCTTTCAGGTAGAATAAGTTCAATCTTCTCAAAGGTTATGTTTTTTCTAGATTCATGTTTTAACAGCCATACTTTCTCTAAAGCATAGGTTATAGTAATGAACATCACGTTGGTAAAAAGTACCTCAGCGTGGCTAATTTTTTTGTTTACTAAAGCATTCATAACTGAAATGCCTATGACAATGAATAAGTAGGTCATTTCTTTTATCGGTATGGCATCGGTACGGTAGCGAATAATACCAAAAATGGCGAAAAGACCAAGAGCAAATCCTAGCTCTAGCTTAACGTTTTCTAGTAAAAAACAAAGGAAGAAAACCGTTACACTGATAAGTAGATAGGTAAAAAGGTAATCTTTGTTTTTGGTAACAGGATAGTATAGGTATCTAACGATATATCCAACGATTAAAAAGTTAAAGACTGAACGTACCAATAACTCAATAAAGTCATTTTTATCAAAAAAATCAGAGCCGAAAATCTCAACATCTGCCAGTATAAATAGTAAGTCGTTAATCATCTTGAAGTTTATTTATTTTTAAGAATTTGGGTTTAAAGTTATTATTTTTTAAAATAGGAAAAAGACTGGCCGTTGCCATACAGTATTTACTAATTCTAAATGGTCTTACTCCGTGCTTTTTAATAACACGCATAAAAGTTGAAGCGTAGTTTACTTTTTCTTGCTTAACCTCAGCAATAACCATATTGTCTAATTCGCTATGTCTTTCCTCTGCCTCAAAAGTAATGTCTACATCTATGGTTAGTCTTTCCTTGATACGCTTGTTGACTAAGGTTATGCGACTGAATTTATTCCAATGCTTAGGTACTAATGCATCGTCTCTACCCATTATTTGATGAACGAAACGATTGCCTTCCTCTGTCAAGCTATCTAGTATTTTAGCGACTTTGATACGTTTCTTAATTGTCTTACCCTTGTTGTTTTTTTTCTTTACTTCTAAAAAACATAGTCCAGAGTCTATGTATTCTCTATAACGAACTTTATTTCTGTTTTTTTTACCGTTGTGGTGTTCAAAATAAAACTTGAAGTCTTCAGTATCAAAATATAAGGAACGGTAAGCATTTAGGCGAACACCATCTATATCAAGCACATAGTAATGGGCTTTAATTTCTTGCATGACCTTTTCCAATAAACTGTATTCGAATACAAATTTAGTATCCGTTCGATTCATTAGCTTGACCTCATCCATTTGGTTGAGTGAAATGGGCTCGAAAGAAGATAGTATGTTATTGATTGCTTTCAATCTTAAATCGCGTTAAATCGCCTAAATTATAGTGTTCGTTATTTTCAGTTATTTCTATGTCCATTTTTACGGCAACTTCTCCATCAACACAATCGCTTTTCCAAATGGTATTTGCTAACTGTTGAGCATAAATAGGATTGCTTTGATTGATAACAGCCAAGCCTGTCGTATCGGACTCACAATCCGAATAAATAAATACTGTATATGTTCCTTTTCTTAAATTTTCAAATCGGAAAGACCCATCAAATGACGTTTTGTAACTATCGTCATAATAATTGTCCTCATCACCATAAATAATATATACTTCTTCATCTGCGTGATAATAATATCCTAGCGTATCTACACGCTGATTGGTTCCAGGAACATCAAAATGACTAAGTTCGTAGGTAATGACTTTGCCAGTAATGGAAGATGTCCCTCCTTTTCCGGCTTCTTTTTGACAAGCTATAAAGACACTTGCAATAGCTGTTATTAGTAAAAGTTTTTTCATCTTATTGAATAGTTATTTTTCGACTTTCGTTATCAATTAGAAATATATAAATGCCCTTTGGCCAAGAAGATACATTAACGTTAGCACTTCCTTGAATATTACTAAGGTTTAGATGTTCTTTTCCTAAAAGGTCGTAGGCTTTTATACGCTGTGCAAATGGAATTTGAATAGTTAGATTATCACTGGTGGGGTTGGGATATAAGTGTAATTGACTATTAACGTTTTCTACTATTGATGTTCCTAAACCGTTGTTGGCGTTAAAGGTATGAGTTTGTACAACAAAAGGGCCTTTACCATTGGGCACTCTGGCATACCCTAAATCTGAAGGTAAAGAATTGTAAAATAAAGCGTCTATTATAAAATTGTTGGCTGTTGATAGAAAAAGTTCTTCGCCATCGGCAGCTAACTGAAAGCTGGTATGTATGCCACTACTAGCGGCATCGTCTTTGTCTAGCCATACAATTAAATAATCATCGGCTTGTATTTCTACATCTGGGAAAGTCCATTTGTCTAAAACGTTTTCATTATCTGATAAATGATAGCCTCCTAAATTAATAGCTATATCACCGCCGTTATAAAGTTCTACCCAATCGTCATATTGCACGAAACCCGAAGATGTATCTTGAACTGATGATACATTAGATGCCATAAACTCATTGATAACAAGGCTTCCTACAATTGGAAGGTTGTGGTATTCGTGCTCTGCCCTTTCTGGAGAGAAAATCCCTGCTTCGCTATTTTCAGCATAGATATAATACTGCATATCTAAAGCTTCCACATCAACAGATACACCATATGTGCCGTCATTGGCTGCTCCATCATTGTGATTGCCATCATCTAACATTTGTACTTTTACAAATCTATCTTGTGGTCTGAAACGATAAGCTAGAAATACGTAAGAGGCATCCTCTACATTGACAATTAAGTTTGCTGTAGAATAACTGGGTACTACGCTAGGTGTTGTACTTATGGTACTAATTGTTGGCGGCGTTTTGGTTAGCTCATTATGTGTAGATAAAAACTCTGAACGAGAGTTCATCAGATTAGTTATACCATTCACAATTCCTCCACCTGGGCCTCCACCGCCTACGTCTACGTCATTGTTGAGGTTAGCAATAAAATCATCGTAATTATAAGACGTATTGGGGTCGGCTTGTACATCTGCTTTTATTAGGTTTTGCAATTCGAGGCCTCTTTCAGCATACCAACCGTTGGCGAAGTTTTCGTTAAGTATGGTACGCATGTGAGCAACATACATTTTTCTATAGGTTGAATTGCTAAAAATTAAATTCAATAACGGCCAATTATCATCTCCTTCTCTTAGCATTGGATCAAGCTGAGTAAGATCGGTTTGGCCACCCCCTCCCGGTCCTTGATTGACCATTTTAAAGCCACCTAGACACTCGTTTAAGTCCCAAATTATAGTATTCATTCTATTATTATCATCTTTTATGAGGTAATAGTTTTGACGAAAAGGACCGCTATAACTATCAAGATTTACAAGAACATTGTTAAACGCCGACATCCAAATAGCTCTATCTATATCAAAACTATTTTCAATGGTATTGACTGAATTCTGAATGGCATTGGTTAAGTCAATAAGATCTTGCCAACTTGCATCAGATTTCATTTCGTAAAAGTCGTAATAAGAAGCAGAGTCTGCACCTAAATACTCTAAAGATGAACCTCCATTATTTACATTTTGAGGGTTACATTTTATGCGGGTATTATTTTTATCAGAATAAAGGTAATTGTTTTGAAAATCGGAATTTATAGATTCTGAATTGGTATACAAACCATGATATGAACCGTTGATATACACTTTAGAATAGTTAGAACGTGGTGCTTGCATGTATTTTCTAGCTATTTCATAAGATAAGGCTTCTCTTAAAAATGAAGGGTCTTTTTGTCCGCTAGAAAGTTTAATTGTTTCATGACCTTGATAGTCTTGATTGGACTTGATATAATCAATAGAAATGTTTAGTGGGTTTTTATCGTTACTTTCTGAAAAGGTACTATTACCTTTATACTTAACCCCTACACTATCTTTCATAGAGCCATTAAAAATTACTGAATCTGCTATTAGATATTCTTCTGTATCATAATTATCAATCATCAACTGATTCCAATTGTCTTGGGGAAAATAGATTTCTATAGTGGCTATATTATCCATTTCGAAAAGGCTTTGGGCGTTGAGGGTTGTTGCTAAAACAATTGTAGTAAAAATGATTAAAATACTTTTCATAAGTTAATTTCTTTTGAGCCAGTTAAACTATAAATACTAGTTAAATATAACCTTTTGAATGGTATAATCCATCCCATTACTTAATTTTAAAAAATATAGCCCCGATGGTAATTTATTTCTGCTAATAACTGTAGTGTTGACAAAGGAGTCTGTAGCTACAATTTGTCCTTTTAAATCAATTAATTGGTAGCTGTTAAAACTTGCATTATTTACTATTACATAGTCCTTTGCGGGTAAAGGGTAGATACTTAATGAAGGAAAGTCCTCTATGGTTGCCGTCTGGTCATAGGTGACATACAAGATACTAACACAATTATTTTGGTCATATACATAAAATAAGAAGTCCCCCGATTCGCTGGGTGAAAATAGCGAATCCGTTGCCAATACTTCATCCATTTTATCTGTCCACTCATAAGTATATGGGGGTGTGCCTCCAGTAATAGTGGGCTCTAGAGTGTTACCATTTTGGATAACATCTGCCGAAAGAATATTAAAATTAACAAAAGCATCTTGAGTGGTAATATTACCTCCTTCAGAGCTTAGTGATTGATTAACTATAAAAGCATTAGTTTGATTAGGGTTAATATACTGCCCATCAATATTACCGTCAGAAAACGCTACACTCAAAGGTTCTTTACTACAAGCATCTATCTTTTTAAAAGGGAGATAAACTAGTACAGCATATCCATTGTCGAATTGGTCTTCCGAAGTAGGGCTGGTGTGACTGTAAGTGACAGTAGCCATAGCTTGATTGAATGAAATCTCAAACATCTCAGCACTAATACTACCTTGTTGACCAGAAAGAGCACTCAACACATTGTATGAGTCTGTAAACCCTTGTTGGTTTATATCATCTATAATCTGATAGTCTAATTGAACTACTTGTGGGTCATAGGTAATATTAAATTGATAGTTTTCTATGGCTATAAAATCATTGATTGATAATGGCAGAACAAAGAATGTATTCTGTTGGTATTGCCAATTATCATATTCTGATTGCTCTTGCAGATTAAACTCGTCATAAAAAGTAATAGCAACTTGTGAGGAAACAAGAAAAGGAAGGGTGAGGAAATAAAAAAACAGGATTCTTTTCATTAAGTGTAATATTTGATAATTGTGTTTGATTGAAAAAGTCAAGGATTTAATGTAATCTAACAAAGATAAAAAAATCTAAGATAAAAAGGAGGGTTTCATTTGGAAGACAAAGCTAATATCACATCTTCCCATACTTTTATTTTTAACTTCCAATCGTATGACAATCCTAATTGAATAGCATTTTTAGAAATCTGATTAAGTGACACTTTATTGTTTAATAGGTCTTCTATGACTACATTCATTTCGTCTAAAGTTTTAACTACAAAACCATTTTGATTATGGTCTATCCATTGATTAGCACCATAATCTGCATATACTAATGAGGGCACACCAGCACAGGCTGTTTCAAGTATCACTTTTGGAAAACCTTCAGAACGTGAAGGGAAAATATGCAATTGCATATCTTTTAATAATTCTGACAATTCATATTGTGACAACTTACTATGGCAAATTAAGTTAGGCAAATGATTTTCTATTTTCTTACCCTCTCCCACTAAATGAAATTCTAATTGTGAATATTCATTTGCTAATGCTAGGAAATCATCGACCCCTTTTTTAGAGTAATTATTAGCTATCAAAATAACTTTATTGATTGGTGCAGTTTGATAAGTTTTATTTAAAAATAATTGACTTTCCGTTCCTAATTCTAAAATTTTATCTTCTGCGATTAAGCCATGTTTTTTAAAATTATAGTCTTTTATGTATTGTGAAATTGAAAACACTTGACTTAATCGAGCGTAATAATTTAATACATTAAAGCCACTTTTGTTTTTGGCTTTTAAAAAATTAGCATCATCTAAAATTCCTTCAATAGTCGAAAAACTTTTTTTACCAAAAAGTTGACAAATGAATGAATTGAAGCCTAACAATTCTGCCTTAGGCAAGTACACTATATCGGCTTTAATGATATTCCAAAAATAAGCCCAGTACACCATAATACGATGAGGCCAAATACATCTGAATACCTTAACTCCTTCAATAGTTATAGGTGGCTGAGAGTAAAGACCAAGTATAGTAATATCAAATTGTGATTTGTCTAAATATTTAGCAAGAGCAAGGCAGTTAAGATTTTGTGCGTTTGTACTATTTACGTAAGCCCCAAGAAATAATTTTACCCTACTTGTCATAGCGGTAAAAATAGTAAACTATAAGAATTAGAAATTAATAGTTGAGAGTAAACTTTCTTTTTGGTTCAATAATTGCTCCAAAGAAAAGAAGGTTTCTGTTCGATTAATCCCTTCGATTTTGTGTATTTTACTGATAATAAGTCGAGCATCGTTAGAGTCTATGGCTCTGATTTTACAAAACAAACTGGATTTACCAGTAGTAAAATCCATACCTGTAATGTTATTGATTTTCTTGAGCTCTTTTAGTGCAACATCGTATTTAGAAGCTTTGTCCAAATAAATACCCATGTAGCAAGTGTAGTTAAACCCTAACTTATTGTAATCAATCGTAATCGTAAAATTCTTAATAATTTCTAATTTCTGTAGTCTTTTAATTCTAACATGTATGGTTGTATTAGAAACTTTTAAGAGGTTTGAAATTTCAGAAAATGAAATTTTAGAATCAAGAGAAAGCAGCTTTAAAATTTCTAAGTCTAATTTATCTATTAAGGTTGTTTTAGCCATTATAGTAATAATAAGGTTTAAATTTTTTTCTTTTTTAATGAATTATCGGTCAAAAAATAACAATATGACTTTTTAAAGGATTAAAATAGTCATTTTGACTTTTTTTTAAACTTAATGGTTGATAGTGTTCATTTAAAGGTGTAAATATATGTAAATTTGCTGAGTTAGTTAGTAATTTGATATGAAAAAAATAACTGTTCACCAATACAATTCTGTTTCAGAGTACTTTTTAGATGATAAAAAGCAAATTACTGAGGTCAAATATTTATCAGATAATAGGACTAAGGACTATATCTATAATGAGGAAAACCCAGTATATGACTCATTAATTAATTTGTTTAGTAATGATGATTTGACCTTTGAAGTTACAGAATCCAAAAGGAGAACAATTAACGAATATCGACAGAATAAAGACAATATTTATTCATACAGATACAATTAAACATTATGATTTTTCACAACAGAAAGACATTCTTTATAGTATTATCTGCAATCGTATTCACTGTATTATTTTTTTCAAATCCACAATCCATGTCCATGCAGTCTGTCGACATAAATCATGCCGACACTGCTTGGATGATTGTAGCTAGCGCGCTAGTTCTACTAATGACACCTGGTCTTGCCTTCTTCTATGGTGGTATGGTCAGTAAAAAAAATGTCATCTCAACTATGCTTCAAAGCTTTATTGCTTTGGGTGTTATTTCTTTACTTTGGGTACTCTTTGGCTTTAGCTTGGCTTTTGGAGATACCGTCAATGGCTGGGGTATTATCGGAAACCCTTTTCAATATGCTTTTCTCAATAATTTAGACGCTAATAACAGTAACATCCCCTATTTACTTTTCGCCCTGTTTCAATTGAAATTTGCCATAATTACTCCAGCGATTATAACAGGTAGCTTTGCTGAAAGAATTCGATTCAGAAGTTATCTGCTGTTCATGATTTTGTTTTGTATCTTAATTTATACCCCCCTAGCTCATATGACGTGGGCAGGTGACGGATTATTTGCCAACTTGGGAGATGTCATTGGAATAAAAGGATATGAAGGTTTGCACGTATTGGATTTTGCTGGTGGTACAGTAGTTCATATGAGTGCTGGTTTAGCGGCTTTAGCTGGAGCACTATACTTGGGCAAACGTAAAAAAGAAAAAACCGAGCCTGCTAATATCCCATTCATCATATTAGGGACTGGCTTATTATGGTTCGGTTGGTTTGGCTTTAATGCAGGTTCTGCTTTAGCCGCAAATTATGATGCCGTTATTGCATTTGCTAATACCAATATCGCCTCAGCAAGCTCCATGATAACTTGGGTACTTTTCGATAGGTTTTTAAATAAAAAAATATCGGCTGTTGGAGCTTGCATAGGCGCTATTGTAGGTTTAGTGGCTATTACCCCTGCTGCAGGTTTTGTAACGATTAATCACTCAATCGTTATTGGTTTTGTAACGGCACTGATATGTAACTTAGCCATGGTCAAGATTAAAAAATCTAATAAAATTGACGATACTTTAGACGTATTTGCTAGTCATGGAATTGGCGGTATATGCGGTATGATATTAACGGCCGTATTTGCTAAAGACGTAGGTCTTATCTATGGTGAAGTCAATACATTTATTTTACACATAGCTGCTAGTATTGCAGTCATTATTTTCGCTTTCTTTGGTTCACTCATAATCTACAAAATAGTGGATATTATCTTACCAATACGTGTTCGTGACGATCAAGAGGAAAGAGGATTAGACCTATCTCAACACGGAGAAGAAGTCGTTTAATATAATTTTATTGTGCGGTGATGAAATTGGCAAACATGCCCTCCTGTCTCGAGGGTGTAGATAATGGGAAAAACATAGCTTAGGCTTTGCTAACTACTACTTAGAGGTTCGAATCCTTTCCGTACAGCTTAACAGTGAGGTATAATACTATCTCACTGTTTTTTTATTGTAGTGCAATCTTTTTGTAAAGAATTCCAGAATTAGTATGAATCTCTAAAGAATAAATTCCTTTAGAATAGTTGGTTAAGTCGATTTGCTCTAAAAATTGAGAGGAAACATTTGAGTACTGTTGACTAAACACTTCGACCGCCAACATATTGATAACTTTAATAGTTATGCTTTGGACTTCTTCAGAAGTAAAGGTAATGTTAAAGATGTCTCTTGACGGGTTAGGATATACATCCAAGTTAGCCACAGAACTGTTCTCCATTCTTGTACCACCCAATGTGTATTCAACAGGCTGAGAGAAGATTGTTGCCCAAGAAGTTCCGTTGGTACCACAAGCACCACGTATTTTCCAAGAGTAATCTCCTGCCGTCAAACCAAACTTAGTTTTTGAAGTCAATGAACCTGCTA
>JADHMO010000005.1 GCA_016779995.1 Flavobacteriales bacterium | reverse complement strand
GAATTTAATAGTAATATTAAAAAATTATCTGCTGATTATGATTTTTTTGGAGTTTACTTTACTGAAACCAATGGATTGATAGCATATAGTCAAAATAAAACTTTTGAAGATTGCGTAGACTATACAACTATAAAATTCAACCCAAAATATTTGAAATATTATCCAAGTTACTCTCTTTTTTATACAATGAATGAATATTATCTAAGTGAAAAAGATTTCAAATTTGTTAGTGATGGTGCAAGAAGTATAGCACACAATACTTCAATTCAAGATTTTCTTGAAAGTAAGTTTAAGTTCAGAAAGGCATATTGCAAATTAAATATTGAATATCATAAATTGTTTTGGATATTACTTATGTTAGCAAGGATTTTTAGAGCTATATTAAAGCGAATACCATTAAATATTTTTCGAAAGTTAGAAGTTTTACAAAAGCAAGAAGATATTAGGAGAAGTTTTATAACTAAATGAACTATTTTTTCTATAAAAATATTGGGTTAGAGGAACGGAAATTAGAATTATCCGATGAGTTTTATATAGTGTGGTATAAACCTACACTCAAAAAACTTATGCTACACTCTGCTTCTAAGTTAAGATATTTTTTTTGGTATCTAATAACTTTAGGTCAATTCGAAATTATATATGTTAAAGAGTTAAAAACCAACATCATTTGTCATTATTCTCATATTTTTCCAAAAACTCTTCAATATCCTTTTATGTCGAAAGATGAAAAACATATTATTAACTGCCATACTAATTCTAAATTTAGGGGTAAAGGTTTTTTTCCTTTTGTAATCAACCAAGTTTCAAAAAAATATTCTAATAAATGTTGGATTATTTCAGCTGAAGATAATTTATCAAGTCAACACGGAATTCTTAAAACAGGTTTTAAGATGGTTGGTCGAGGAAAAAAAACAATAACCAAACAATATATAATCGATTAAAAAGAAATGTTAAGTCAACTCGTTAGTATCATAACACCCTCTTTTAATTCTTCTTTATTTATTAAGGAATGTATAGCAAGTGTTCAAAGTCAAAGTTATACTAATTGGGAAATGCTTATTGTAGACGACGCTTCAAAGGATAATTCCGTTGAGCTTATTCAATCAATTAGCAATAATGACAGTCGCATTAAATTGATAGCTTTAACCAAAAATGTTGGTGCTGCAGAAGCTAGAAACGAGGCTTTAGCTCATTCTAAAGGAAAATACATCGCCTTTTTGGATAGTGACGATTTATGGCTGCCAACTAAATTAGAAAAACAAATAAAGTTTATGCAATCGTCAAAATGTGCTTTTTCTTTCACTGCCTATCAGCCGATGTCTGAGAATGGTTCTCAAAAATTTTCAGTAATACATGTTCCTTCTAAAATAGAGTATCATTCTTATCTAAAAAATACAATTATTGGCTGTTTAACAGTCATTATAGATAAAGAACAAACTGGCGATTTTAGGATGCCCAATATTCGTTCAAGTCATGATATGGCTCTATGGCTCGATATTATGAAACGAGGATTTTCAGCTTATGGGCTAAATGAAAACTTAGCCTATTATCGATTGGTTTCTAACTCCAATACCTCAAAAAAATGGAAAGCTGCAACCGAAGTTTGGGAGGTTTACAGAACTGTAGAAAAGCTAAGTATTGGATATAGTTTGTTATGTTTTATTGGATATTCGTATAACGCTATAAAGAAAAGAATTTTATGATTAAGCGTTTTTTTGATCTTACTTCTTCATTTATCGGAATATTAGTTTTGCTTCCTTTGATGCTTATAATTTCTATACTTATCAAGTTAGACTCTAAAGGGCCTGTTTTTTTTATACAAAATAGGATAGGTAAAGGCGGAAAATTATTTGCTATGATTAAGTTTAGATCGATGTCTGTTCTTCAAAAAAGTAAATCTACAGTATCTGTAAAAGGTGATGTTAGAATTACTAAGGTTGGAGCATTTATTCGAAAGTATAAACTTGACGAGTTACCAGAATTATGGAATGTATTAATTGGTCAAATGAGTATTGTAGGGCCTAGACCCGATGTAAAAGGTTTTGCTGATGAGCTTCAAGGCGAAGACAGACTAATTTTGGAATTACGACCAGGTATTACAGGACCTGCAAGTTTAAAGTATGCCAATGAAGAAGAGTTGCTAAGCCATCAAGAAAATCCAGAGAAGTACAATAATGAAGTAATTTTCCCAGATAAAGTGCGCATAAATTTAGACTATTACTACAATCAAAATTTAATTTTAGATTTAAAAATTATCTTTGCTACAATCTTTAGAACAAACTTTTAACAATGGCTAATTCAAAAATTTGGTTGTCATCTCCTCATATGGGCGATAGTGAAATTGCGTATGTTAATGAAGCTTTCGATGCTAATTGGATAGCTCCTGTAGGACCTCATTTAAACCGTTTTGAGGAGAAGCTTTCAGATTTTTCCAATGGACACTCAGTTGCTGCATTAAGCTCTGGAACAGCTGCCATTCATTTGGCTTTAGTATTGCTAGGTGTTTCCGATGGTGACGAAGTATTATGTTCAAGCTTTACGTTTTCGGCTAGTGCTAATCCTATAGTTTATCAGAGAGCAAAGCCAATTTTTATAGATTCAGAATACGACACTTGGAATATGTGTCCTATCAAACTAGAAGAAGCTATCCAAAATCGATTGAAAGCGGGTGTAAAGCCTAAAGCAATTATTGTCGTTCACCTTTATGGAATGCCTGCTAAGATGAAAGAAATAAAAGCTGTTGCAAGTAAATTTGAAATTCCTCTTATTGAAGATGCTGCCGAAGGATTAGGTTCTACTTATTTTAATGAACCTTTAGGAACACTTTCAGAAATAGGAATATTTTCATTTAACGGAAACAAGATTATTACAACTTCAAGTGGAGGAGCTTTAGTATCCTCGAATGATGAGTATGTTCAGAAGGCTAAATTTTTGTCCACTCAAGCCCGAGATGATGCGCCGCATTATGAGCATTCAAATATTGGCTTTAACTATCGTCTCAGTAATGTTTGTGCCGCGATAGGGTTAGGGCAATTAGAGGTTTTAGAAAAAAGAGTTGAACAAAGAAGAAACAACCATAGTTTTTACGAAAAAGCATTGTCACAATCTGATAAGATTCAGTTTTTAAAAGAACCAGATGGTTGTTATTCTAATAGATGGCTTACAACAATTTTACTTCCCGATTTTGAATCTAGAGAAAAAATAAGGCTTGCATTAGCCGAAGAAAATATAGAGTCACGACCTTTATGGAAGCCCATGCATTTGCAGCCAATATTTAAAGATTGTTTATTTTTTGGTGGCAGTGCATGTGAAGACTTATTTGCAAGAGGATTATGTTTACCTTCGGGTTCAAACCTCGATGAATCTGACTTAATTAGAATTACTAAAGAAATTTTAGATAATGTTTAAAAGTAAGCTAATAAACCTTACTAGGTTACAAAAGCAATTTATAATGTTGTTTGTAGACCTGTTTTTCATTGAGTTTGCGTTATGGCTTTCATTTGCATTAAGGTTGGGTTTGTTTTGGCCTAAAGAATATATTTACCCCAATTGGTGGATATTCATCATAACACCAATAATTGCTATTCCACTTTTACTCAAGTTTGGTTTATATCGTTCAGTAATAAAATACGTTGGTTCAAAGGTGGTTGTAGCATCATTTCAGGCTATTACTCTTACCACAATGGCCATAGGCTTTTTAATGCTTATCTTTAGAGACACCCAACTACTTGTTGACTCAGCAATGCCGAGATCAGTTGTTTTAATATTTTGGTTTGTTTCAACTATGATAGTTGTTTTAAGTCGATTTGTTTTTAAGGGATATTTGTATTCATGGGATAATTTTGTGAATAACAGAACGCCTACTATTATTTATGGTGCTGGAAGTGCTGGAGCTCAATTAGTAGAAAGTTTAAGAAAAAATCATGAGTACGCACCTATTGCATTTATAGATGATGATGAATCTAAGCACGGAACATTTATTAATTTTACAAAAGTCTATGCCTTTAGTGATTTGAAAAGTATAATTAATAAAAGGAATGCTAAAATTATTTTATTAGCCATTCCCTCCTTAAACGCTAATGGTAAAAGAGATTTACTTAAAAAATTATCAAAATATCCTGTTGAGGTAAAACTCTTACCGTCAATATCTTCTTTAGTGGAAGGAAAGGTATCTATTGAAAATATTAGACATGTTGAAGTTGAGGATATTTTAGGGAGAGTGCCTGTCTCTCCAAAATTATCACTCTTAAAAAAGAATATTCAAGGAAAAAATATTTTAATTACTGGAGCAGGAGGAAGTATAGGCTCAGAGTTATGCAGACAAATTATACATTTAAAACCAAGTAAATTAGTTCTTTTCGACCATTCTGAGTTTAATTTATATAGCATTGACTTTGAGCTAAACTCACTACAAATTAATGATTGTGAAGTCATACCTATTTTATCTGATGTGACTAATATGAATATGGTAAAATCTATTATTTCAGAAAATAAAATTGATACCATATATCATGCAGCAGCATATAAGCACGTTCCTATGGTTGAAAAAAATATTGTTGAAGGTGTATACAATAACGCAATTGGGACTTACAATGTGGCTATGTGTGCACATGAATGTGAAGTTGAAAATATGGTATTGATAAGCACTGATAAGGCTGTACGACCGACCAATGTTATGGGAGCTTCAAAACGTTTTTCAGAGTTAATTCTACAAGGTCTAGATTCTGAAAAAACCAAAACTTGTTTTAGTATGGTGCGTTTTGGCAATGTCTTAGATTCAGCGGGTTCAGTTGTTCCCTTATTTAGGAAACAGATAAAAGAAGGTGGGCCAGTTACGGTTACACACTCTAAAGTTACCCGTTATTTTATGTCTATTCCTGAGGCGGTGCAGTTAGTATTACAAGCAGGTGCTATGGCAAAAGGTGGAGATGTATTTGTTCTTGATATGGGTGAGCCAGTTAGAATTTTAGACTTAGCATATAGAATGATTAATCTTAGTGGACTCCGTCCAATAACTAACGAAAATCCGGAAGGAGATATTAAAGTGGTTTTTACAGGGCTTAGACCAGGAGAGAAATTATATGAAGAGTTACTTATTGGTCATGATGTAATTCAATCTGAACACCCTCAAATTATGCAAGCTAACGAGGCCAAACTTTCTTGGGAAGATGTGAAAACATCTATTAGTATCATAATGGAATCACATCAAAACCTCAATGTTGAAAATATAAGAAAACTTCTCCTTGAAAAAGTTGAAGGGTTTAAACCAGTAACCAATTAGCTCGATGAAAATTGCCATTTTTGGAACTAGGGGAATTCCAAATCATTATGGAGGGTTTGAGCAATTTGCGCAATATTTATCAGAAGGTTTGTGCCAAATGGGACATGAAGTTTTTGTTTATAATTCCCATAATCACCCCTATCAAAAGAACAAGTGGAATGAAGTGAATATAATTCACTGCTACGACCCAGAGTTTAAGTTAGGTACAATAGGTCAATTTATATATGATTTAAATTGCACTTTAGATTCACGTAAAAGAAATTTTGATGTCATTTTACAGTTAGGTTATACCAGTAGTTCGGTATGGAATTGGCTATTTAAGCGCACCTCAAAGTTGTTTACCAATATGGACGGGCTAGAATGGAAACGAAACAAATTTTCTAAACCAGTATCTTTGTTTTTAAAGTATGCTGAAAAATTAGCAGTAAAACATAGTGATGTTTTGATTTCTGACTCACTTGGCATTCAAGCTTATTTGCAAAAAAAATATGACATGAAGTCTACTTATATCCCCTATGGTGCAACTGTTTTCAAATCACCAAATGAAGTTATTCTTAATGAGTTTAACCTTAGTCCATTCAAATATGACCTATTAATAGCACGTATTGAGCCTGAAAATAATGTTAAAACAATAATTGATGCTTTCGTAAAATCCAATGTCAAAAGAAAACTCGTGGTAATTGGAAATATGAATACTAAACTTGGAAAAAAAATTCTATCTAATGTTGATGATTCTAGAGTAGTTTTTTTAGGTTATGTAGCAGATATGGCTAAGCTCAATAATTTAAGGTACTATTCAAATATATATTTTCATGGACACACAGTGGGTGGAACAAACCCTTCTTTGCTTGAGGCTATGGCTTCAAACGCTTTAATTTGTTCGCATAAAAATATTTTCAATTCATCAATTTTAAACGAGGACGCTATATATTTTACCAATCAAGAACAATTGATTAAAATTATTGAAGTTTGCCTTAAGTCAGATTACCAAAATCTATGTTCAAATAATATCGATAAAATTGAAAAAACATTTTATTGGGAAAAAATAATTTCAGATTATGAGCAACTTTTAACAGGATTTTGAAATACTTCCTTTTCTTAGTATCTTTATAACTCTATACCTTAACTCGTTTTTTGATGAATGCAAAAGCACTAAAATTACGTCTTTTCTTTGCTTTAGGTGATGTTTTTCATCTTTGCTTTTCGTTTCTTTTATCCTACAAATTGGTTTTTTATACGATTGATATTTCCGAGAAATATCTTTTTTTAATGATCATATTGTGCTTAAGTTGGTTACTTGTTGGTTCATTTTTTCGTCTTTTTGATTATGATAGGGCTGCCAGAACTGAAATAATGCTATCAAATTTATTGAAAGCCTTTGTTGTTAATGGCTTGATGATTACAACCTTTTTATTCACTCTTAAAGCCAATACATTTTCAAGAGATTATCTTTATCTAACATTATTTTTTGCTTTTGTATTCTTAATAATATGGCGAGCTTTCTCGGTTTTGCTTATTAAAAACTATAGAAAATTAGGTTACAACTATAAAAATGTTGTAATCATTGGCTCAGGCAATATATCTTTTAGGCTTCATCAGTTCTTTTCAAAAAAAGAACATGGGTATAAACTTTTAGCAATTTTCAATGGAAAAATAAATAATAAAAATTTTAATTGCCCATGTTATAGCGTTGATGAATTAGAAAGTTTTTGTGAAAATAATTCTGTGGAAGAGATTTATTATTCGGAGTCTATTGAAGATGAAACCTCCCTGAGTAAGATGATGCTATTTTGTGATGATAAGATGATTAGGTTAAGAATTGTTCCTGACTTTAATTCATTTAAGCAAAGAAAAATAAAGATAGATTTTTTAGGAGGTTCTCCAGTAATAACACTTAGAGAAGAGCCTCTGCAGTATGAATTAAACAGAATTATTAAACGACTTTTTGATATAATCTTTTCATTAATAGTTATACTGTTAATAATGACATGGTTAGTGCCAATAATTGGACTTCTTATAAAACTATCTTCCAAAGGACCTATCTTTTTTAAGCAAACTCGTTCAGGTTTAGATAACAAAGAATTTACATGCTTAAAGTTCAGAAGTATGACATTAAACGATATGTCTGATTTGAAACAAGCGACTAAAAATGATCCAAGAACAACTGAAATTGGCAGGTTTTTACGTAAGACAAGTCTTGACGAAATGCCCCAATTTTTCAACGTCTTGATGGGTGATATGTCTGTTGTAGGGCCAAGACCACATATGATAAAGCACACCAAAGACTACGCTGATATTATTGATGGCTATATGGTTCGTCAATTGGTGTTTCCAGGAATAACGGGGTCAGCTCAAGTCAATGGTTTTAGAGGAGAAACAAAGTCTGTAGAAGATATGGAGAATAGGGTCAAATACGATGTTTGGTATATAGAAAACTGGACCTTATTATTAGATATTAAACTAATTTTTTTAACAATAATTAATCTTATAAAAGGAAGTGATAATGCGGTATAGTTTCTTGTGTTTTCGTATCTTTGAATCGTACTTTAAAACATATGCCATGAGATTATTTTTTATTCTATTCTTATTTTTTAGCATTAATTCTTCTGCTCAGATTATTCAATCGAGCCAAGCTTCCAATAACTGCTTAGATTTACAGATTGAAGTTCTACAAGAACCTTTTTGTCAAGGGAGTGTCAATGGAGGTCAATTAAAAGTAAATGTAAGCTCGGGTTCGGGTTCTGGAGACTATTCCTACGAATGGTTGAATGATAATGGAGGCTTTCTTCCTGGTGGACCTCAGACGAATGCTACAACCCTAAGTTTTTTGACCGTCAACGAAACTTATTGGGCATATGTGACTGATAATGTGACAAATTGTTATGATTCTATTTCTTACATTTTTATGGATTATTCGTGTCAAGAAGATACGGCATCTTTAGAAGTTCAAAATCCATTTGATTTAAATCCAGTTGGGTATAGTCAATATTCGCAATGCGATGTACAACTTGTTAATCTTGGCTGTCAATTAGATTTTAAGCCAGAATTTATCATTTCTCATGAGACCGATAATCTTGAGCAAGGAGATTTTATAATCGAATTTTATAACGCTCAATCTAACTGGGAATCAATTGCTTATACCATCGATGCCAATGGTGATGCTATAGGCTATTGGGGTAGTCAGACGGGAGAAACGGCTAATTGTAATTATACACAAGTTAGACCAGTAAGAGTTAAATTTAATCAGTTTAATCCCACAGCTCCAACAGGTGAGTATACAGCAACCTTAAGACTATGGAGTGTAGATGAAAATGGAAACTTACTTTCAATAGTTTCTGAAGATGCTTATGTATCCTTGACGTTGATAGATACCATTTGTGAAGATTTATCTGTAAATAGCCAACTGACTGATGCAAGTTGTTCTGATACTAACGATGGTCAAATAGTTCTTAGTGGTAGTGGTGGAGAAGCTCCGTACTTATTTACTTTGTCTAATAGTCCATACGCCAGTGATAGTATTTTTAGTTCTTTAACATATGGCACTTATTTTGCAGCTATTAAAGATGCAAATGGGTGTCAAAATTCTGATACCATTCACCTAGGTCCACAACCAGTATTGCCAGACACCTTATGGTTTGCTGGAATTTATCCATTTAACGCTAATATTTATTGGGAAGCAGATTCGATGGCAGATGGTTATAAGTTTAGATATCGAGAGCTTGGTCAAGCTTGGCAAGGTCCAGTAGCATCGGGTGATTATTCAAATGGTATTGCAGAAATGTTACCCTTCAAAACACTAAACAATCTTAACCCAATAACAACTTATGAAGTCCAAGTAAAAGCAAATTCGTTAACTGGCTGTGAAGAAGGATGGTCAACAGAAACATATACTTTCACCACACCTATGGAAGTGTACGTTTATAATGTTGATAACACTTGTATAGGTGTAAACTCAGGAAAAATTGAGTTTGAGGTGATTTCAGATAATAGCTATACGTTTAATTGGCAAGGGCCTAATGGATTTAGTTCTACAGATACTTCAATTTATAATTTAGCTGAAGGTAATTATAACCTTCAGATATCTAATGGACAGGACATAATTTTTGATTCTACATTTGTAGTGGCAGTAAGTGATTCTGATATAGGTATTTCTTTGAATGGAGATCCATCTTTAGTTTCATATTCTGAATCAGATGGCGTTTATTATGCACAAGCTTGCGACCTGACTAGTTATATTATTGCTGATAGTGGCTACACCAATTATTCTTGGCACTATGGTGATTCTATGAACTATGTTCAAAGCCAACAGATTTTAATTGACACATCAAATGTATTTGTACAAGTAGAGGCTTTAGATAGTAATAATTGTGCTCTTACTTCCGATTCTATTCATATTTCGATTGTTTCAGATTTTGTTAATTTAATAAATGCGAATACAAACGAGGATTATATAGACGATGTATATGTATTATGTAGCGCAGATAGTTCTATCAGTATTGATGTCAGCCCATTTATGACAGGTAATTATTCTATTGAGTGGAGGAGGGTTATAGGTGCAAATTCTATACTTTTAAGTGAAAATCCTTCGATAGATATTTTTCCCACTCAAAACACAGCATATACATTTAATGTTTCCAGTTGTTCATTTGATTTTTTTATCAATTTCTATCCCTCACCGGCTTTAGATGTAAATCATACTAACTTACTATGTTATGGAGATACAAACGCTTCAATTTACATTTCTACAGATTCATCAACTACCATAAATTATACCTTATTAGATTCAATGAACAATATTGTTTATTTCAATACTACCAATATCCCAATGGATACTATTGAAAATGTTTCTGCAGGTATTTATACTGTTGAATTAAAGGATGAGTTTTTATGTGTAGTTAGGGAAGAAATAGAGATTTTACAGCCTGACTCTTTATATTTTGATTCTTTACAAATACAAAATATTAATTGTTATGGACAGGGTTTGGGTTCTATGGCATTTAAAGTATTTGGAGGAGTTGATCCCGATATTTTTATTTTAAATGGAGATACAATGGTTCTTACTCAAAACCAAGATGGTTATTTCTTTATCGAAAATTTGACTCCCAATAGTTACACTGTAGAAGTGACAGATTTAAATGGGTGTTCTCACTTTTTAGACTTCGAGATTACGGAGTCTACAGAATTACAGTTCACTATTAATGGCTTTACAGACACAATTAGTTGTTATGGCGATTCTTCTGCCTTTATCAGTCTAAATGCTGTGGGGGGCACACCACCTTATCTTTATGATTTATACAATTCGGATAGTTTGTATTCTCAACAAACATTCAATTTATTTAATAATTTACCAGCTAATAGTTATGAAATTTTTGTTAGCGATAGTTACGGCTGTCAAGATTCACTAGAAGTTATAATAAATCAAAATCCATTACTTCAAATTACAGAAAATCTTAATTTACATCAAGATGTTTTGTGTCATGGAGATAGTACAGGTTTTATTTCATTGACTATTGAAGGAGGTGATTTTAATACTCAAAATGCATCATTCACTCAAAGTTATGACAATTTAATTGCAGGTTATTACTCCTATACATTTACAGATAGCGCTGCTTGTACGGCATCAATAGATAGTATACAAATTACAGAGCCTTCTGATATACTAATATCTATAAATTCTTTACAAAATATAGATTGTTTTAATTCTACAGGCAATGTTGAGATTGAAGTACAAGGTGGTGTATTGCCTTATACTTACTCCTTGAATGGTTTAGACACTAATCAGATTACACTTCCAAATCAAGTTGTAACACTTAATAATTTAATTGAAGATAATTTTACTTTTTCTTTATTTGACGCTAATTCTTGTGTCGACTCTATAAACTTTATTATAGAAGATGAAAGCACATTTAATTTAAGTATTACAGATATTTCAGATACTTTATCTTGTTATGGCGATAGTACTGGATATATAGAAGTAGATGCTGGTTTAGTTGGTTCATACACCTATTCTTTGGCTAAGAATGATATGGTTTTAATTTTTAATCAGCAATCTCCATACTTCGGTAATTTGCCTGCAGGAAATTATGTCGTTATAGCTGAAGATGACCAAGGTTGTGTAGATAGTTTAACTTTTTCTATTATTGAAAACTCTCAGTTAGTACTTACTGAAGACTTAGATTTACATCAAGATGTATTATGTGATGGTTCAGCATTAGGTTCTATTACTACAATCATTGAAGGTGGGGTAGCTCCGTATAGTGTTGGTATTGTTGGCGATCAACTATATAGTTTCCCCCATCAGTTTAATGGTTTATATGTTGGAGAATATTCATTTATAGCTATTGATAGTGAAGGTTGTTATTCAGATACACTAACTTCTGAAATAAATACTAATCCTGTATCACCCGAATTAGCTATTATTTCAACTATTCATGTTGGGTGTCAAGAATTAGGAAGTGCTACATTTGAACTAATGGAAGGAAATGAACCTTTTGTATTTAGGCTCAATGGTTCTATTATTCCTGTTGTTTTAGATGCTCAAAATCAATTTACAATTAGTGATTTAGAAGCAAGTCCTTACGCGTTAACAGTTAAAGATAATTTCTTATGTGCAGACACCGTTGATTTTGAAATTTTCAATAATACCGAAATTATTTTTGAGGTTGTAGATATCAATGACACACTAGCTTGTTATATGGATTCGACTGGTTATGTTGAGCTTGGAGTCCAAAATGGTACTGGACCATATGTATTTGATTTGGTTAAAGATGGAGATACACTTGCTACTCAAAGCAATAATGTGTTCAATAATTTAACAATAGGAGACTACATAGTCCATCTAACTGACGCTGAAGATTGTCATCAACAGCTCTCTTTTACTATTGTTGCTGATGAAGTCATTATTTCTGATAGTTTAGATATGCATAAAGATGTCAGTTGCTATGGTGCAAATGATGGAGAGTTTATGTTACATATAGAAAGTATTTATCCTTCACACCTTGTTAGGCTTACAGATACCTTAAATACCATTTACCCTTGGAACAACCACCCTCATTTATTTAACAACCTTTCTGGAGGAATTTATACGGTTGAAGTAGTTACGTCTATTAATGACGATTGTCCTTACTTTTTTGAGGTAGAAATTATAGAGCCAGAACCCTTTATTCTTGACTCCATCAAAGTTACTGATGTTGTATGTCATGGTGATAGCACAGGCATTTTGAATGCTTATTTTACAGGTGGAACACCTGATTACACCTATATATTCAATAATGATTCTAGTATATTATCTAATCAATTATATGCGGGTTCTTTTTATTTAGAAATTGTAGATTCTAATGGCTGTATTATTGATACTAACTTTGTAGTGAATGAACCTATCGAGTTAGCTATTTCAATCATAGATAGTTTGACTTTTGATATTTCTTGTTTTGGTAACAATGATGGGCAAATAGGTATAGATGCTAGTGGTGGCGTGCCTCCATACCAATTCAGTATTTTAGGTCAATCTCCTCAAGATACTAATGTTATCATTGAGCTTTTAGCTGATACCTTTATAGTTGCAGTAACGGACAGTGTGGGTTGTCAAGATACAATGACGGTGATACTTACACAACCTGATTTGAGTTTGTTTATCGATAGTTATGAGTTATCAGATAGCATGGGTTATTGTGCTTTGTGTTATGGTGATTCAACCGGTTTTATAGATATTACAATAACTGGAGGAACAGCTGATTATTCATACTTTATAGTGAATGAGCCTGACACATTTAAAACGTCCCATATTGATAAATTGGTTGGTAGTGAGGAATATCAATTCTTCGTTATTGATGCTCAAGGTTGTTTTTCAGATACTATAACTGTTGAATGTACTTCGCCAGAAGAATTAGTTTTAGAAATTGAAACGGCAACATTACCTTCGTGTTGTTATAGTTGTGATTCGGAGGTGATATTGTCAGCCGAAGGCGGAATATTACCATACAGTTATGGGTTTGAAGATGGAATTTTCCAAGCGGATAGTTTATTTGATCAATTGTGTGGTGACTCTTCATATACTTTTAAGATTTTGGACAATCATGGCTGTGAAAAACAAGATAGTTCACTTATTGTCCCTAACAGGCCTTGTTTAGCTGTCGATACTATAAATTATATAAATGCTAATCTTCCAGCCCTTATTCATTATGATATTTGCCAGGAAGATGGTACTGCAAAAATTTACACCTCGGCACTTGAGGGAGTGGGTAATTATTCATTTTCGATAGACAATAGTCCTTTTATTCAGCAAGATGAAATAATGTTTGATAGTTTATATCAAGGAATTCATCATATAGTTGTAAAAGATGAATTGAATTGTTTAGACACTTTATCATTTGTTGTTGATGAACCAGACCCTATTGTCATTTCCGAATTGACAATTGACACTATATTTTGTGGTGCTCCAACTATTAATAGCAGCACAAATCAATCAGATATCGGTGCTATTAATGCTATTGCTGGCGGAGGCTCAAGTGGTGTATATTTTTATTCTTTAGACCAGACAGATAGTTCGCTTTATCAAACTTCAGGTTTGTTTGAAAATTTAGATTCGGGCTATTATTCTATGAATATTGTTGATTTAAACGATTGTGTTCAAGAGTTTGATTTTTATATACCCTATTATTCAGCAGATATAGAATATAGCACCAGTAATATTTCTTGTCCAGATTTCAGTGATGGAATTATTCAAGTAGATGCAGTCATTAGCGACTTCAATTCATGGGTTACCTTAAATGGAAATACGTCTGCTAATAATACTTTTTACCAGCTTTCAGAAGGCACTTATACACTTTCTGCAAATTATTTTATACCAAACTCTCCCGATGTATGTACTTATAGTCATATTGTAGAATTGGTTGATAAAGAGCCTTTAGAATTTACATATGACCTATCCAACCCTACATGTTATGGAACTTGTGACGGTTCAATTAGCATAAGTCAATTGAGCGGTGGTACTACTCCGTACAATTTAATATGCCTTAATACAGCTGATAGCAGTACAATCTTTAATAATTTATGTGCAGATGAGTATGCAATTAAGATGGTCGATTCTAATGGGTGTTTTATTATAGAAGATATTGTAATGTTTGAGCCAAATGCTATTTATCCAATAATTGATTTTGAAAATGGTCAATTAGTTATTCTTGAGCCTACAATAAGCAATCCTCTTTCTGGAATTCCACCATATTCTTATCAGTGGTATGACTCTAATGGACAAATTGTAGGCGCAAATGACAGCTTATTCGAACCAAGCTTACCTGGAGAATATTCCGTTGTTGTTACTGATGATTCGGATTGTATTGGTGAATCAAGCATATATAAAATAGAAGTTTTAGAAATGACAAATTGGGCTAGCGAGGAGGTTAATATATATCCTAATCCGTTTAATAATTTCTTAAATGTATCATTAGATTCTAAAGACAAAATACTTTGGGAGATTAGTGATGTTAGAGGTAGAGTTGTAAAGAGTGGTTTAGATTCAAATGTTTGGGAAATAAACACTTCACAATTATTCAACGGCATTTATTTTTTAAGACTTAAAAAGAATGAAAATGAGCTTATTTATAAGATTATTAAACAATAATTATTAGTTTTTAAATTTTCATTACTTTCGTACAATACTAAAACGATTCAAATTAGATGAAAAAATTTATTTATTTAATAGCGATTTTTGCTTTTGCAACGTTCAATTCAATGGCAGCTGATTCTCTTATTATTGAGGATAATGTCGCTGTTTCTATTAGTCAAAATGATTTAATTATCATTTCTGACGTTGCTAAGGTTATGGAGTACGCTAAGGTTAAAGGACTTAGCGATAGAACTGCTGAGCAAGTTAAACTTGCTGACGAGGCTTACACTAAAGGAGTGCAATTAATGCAACAGTCTGATAACGAAGAGGCTATTCTTTCTTTTAAGACAGCATTTAAAAATTATAAAAGAGCTAAGCTAAATGACGATGCCCTAAATTTTCCAAATTTACAACTTGCATTAGCTCATCAGCTTAGTAATGATGATCGAAATCAGAAGAAAGTATTAAGATACCTTGAACTGGTTACTAGTTCTGTAGAAAAAGAAAAGGAATGGTTATATAATCTTGCCATTTTAAATTATTTAAATGGAAACGAGGTATTAGCAGCTGAGCAATTAGAGTCAGTAATTAAAATGGATAAAAACTTTTTTAAAGCCTACGGAAACTTGGCGGCTGTATATCAAGCCATAAATGACACTAAGAAAGCAGAAAAAGTACTTACTCGCTTAAAATATGCCCAAGATGATTTAGCAGAGGAGCAAAGAAAAGAGCAATTAGCTTTAGCTAAGAAAAAAGAAAAAGCTAAAAACTCAAACAAAGTAGAAAAAATTGAAATAAAATCAGAACCCCCCAAAGGTATTAATATCGACCCTATCACTTTATCAGCTAAAGGAGATGGAAAATCTGTATTAAAAAATGAGACAATTACAGCTTTTGATGATCGCCTAAGAAAAAAGCTTAGAGAAGGTCAAGAATTATATGATCAAGGTGTTGTGCTATTTAATGCAGGAGAATTTCCTCTTGCTATCAAAGCATTTAAGTCATCTTTGAAGAAATTCAATCAAGCTAAGGTTTCACAATTAACATTAAGCTATGTTAACACTAATTTAGCAATGTCTTATTTCAGAAGCTCTGAAGAAAGAGATAAAAAGAAAGTTGGGCCTATTATCGAAATGCTTTCCAAACAAGTGTATGATGATAGAGATTTGACATACAATATAGCTGTAATGCAATATGGTCTAGGAAAGAAAGATAAAGCGATAGAATTATTAGAACAATGTAATTCATTGGATAAATACTTCTTATTGTCCTATCAAAATCAAGTAGCTATTCACAATGAATTAGATGATTTGAAAAGTGCTAAGAAAGCTTTTAAAAATCATGAAAAATACAAGAATGAGCTTACAGAAATTTATAAAGAATACGTAAGAACAGGTATTAAAAATAGTGATGTAGATTTATCCTTTTTAGATGGAGCTATTTTCAGAGTTGCATTAGGTGACTTCAGCGAATTTAATATGCCTATAGATATCTATTTGCATGACGATTTAATTACCGTACCATTAGGTAATGACTTTTTCACCTTCATATGTGGAAATTACGATAGCTACAAAAAAGCAGAGTCTTATTTATTGAAAGTTAGCTCTAATGGATATGAGAATGCATTTATTATAGCGTTTAAGGATGGTGTCAGGACTGACTTTGCATCAGAGTTTTAAAGGAAAGACTATTATTACAATAAAAAAAAGCACATCGTATAGATGTGCTTTTTTTATAACTGGATTTTGATTATTTACAGTCCCAACTTTCAGACCAATTGTATTTATAAATTCCTGAAATGGAGTCACCGATTGTTGTCTCAAAACTAACGGTAGAGTTATTTATATCTTTTAAATCTTCACCACACGCTTCTCTTATTGTGATAGGACTTAGGTAAGGGCTGATGTCAGTTGAAGAAGTAATATTAGTAGGTAGGGCTGTGTTGACATATCCTGGGCCACTATAACTAAAATTAGTTGTTGAGTCTAAACTCATTGAGCCGTTATTGGATGAATAATACTCCACTGATAAACTAATATCTGTAGTACTTTGACAATCCATACAATCTAAACAAGAAGTCAATAAGATTGTAGACAATAGTCCAGTAAATAAAATTTTAAAATTCATACTATAAAATGTTAAGGTTGTGATTGTGTTAAAGACTAGAATGCGTATCCTACTCTAATTTTAATTCTATATGTTTCTATTTTAGCAAAATCAGTTAATCCAGGTAAGTCTCTATAAAAACCAGAGGAGAACTTTAATGATTCATTCCCTTTGGCTTTGATAACAACATTTGTACCACTTTCATCGACGATGCCATAATATCCATTTGCAACATCTGAATCAGGAGCATTACCATCAAAAGCATATACATCTCCATATTTTGTTTGTAAATAAAAATCAGCAGTATTGCCTGCAGCAGAAGCAACAGTATTTACATTATCAGCAGTTTGGTTTAAATTCCAATCATCGTTTCCATTAAATACCCTTTCGCTTCTATTTACGATGCTGTATTGAGGTCCGATTTGTACATCTAAAGATATCTTATCATAAAACAACCATTGACGACCAATAGCGATACCTGCAATTAAACCAAATTCATTATGCTTATAGGACACATCGTGCCAGCTTAGGTCATTATTACTTACTGTAGCATTTGAGCCATTAGGATTGCTTGTATTTGCTCCATTTGTACTAAGAGAACCAAAGTCAGGTGATGCAGGGTCAGTATTTTCAGTACCTAACCAAGGACCCGAGTAGTTGCCAAAAACAGCATCAACATAGGTAGGATTGTTAGGGTACATTAGATAATTCATAGCTTGATTAGTTTCAAGAGGTGTATTGTCATCGAAATCAATACTTTTAGATTGTATGTTAACAAAAGGAGCAATATACCAGCCTCTTGGAGGGTCGCCAATTTTTTGTTCATACGTTTTAATGTAGCTTCTATATTCAACTCCTAAGCCAAAACCACTAATTGTGGTAGTTGCTAATCTAGATACAGAATGCTCTAATGGATCGGCAACAACTTGTGTTCCAGAAACTAAATTACCAGGGTCATGGTTACTGTTAGTATCTATTACTGCAGTCATCCCAGCACCAAAAGTTTGGTCATGCTTAGAAGAAAAGAATGAAAGTGAATATTGCATCGAACCTTTAGTTAAAATATTGGGCCACTTTCCTTGTTTTCTAGATCTTCCTCTTGGCTTAATAATATTAATTCCTTCATTGAATGTACGCTCGTATGATACTTCATACATACCAAAAGCAGCATCTAAACCGCTAATTTTTACTACGCTTTCTTGTGCTTGAGAAATTATTCCGCCAAACATCATGGCTAGTACTATGGCAACTTTTTTCATTATAACTAGGTGTTTTTCTATTAAATTAGTGATGTCAAATATAAGAAATTGAATTTACTTTCTTACTTCAGCTCCTACTTTCTGTTCAAATGTATTAATTAATTTATCCATAACCCCATCAATTTGTGAATCGGTTAGGGTATTTTCTTTGTCTTCAAGAATAAAACTTAAAGCGTATGATTTCTTATTTTCTGGTAATTTATCGCCTTCATAAACATCAAATAAATTGACTGATTTCAGCAAATTTGTTTCCGTTTGTTTTGCTAATGAGTATAGTTTTGAAAATTCAACATCTTTATCTAGTAAAAGTGCCAAATCTCTTCTTACACTAGGGAATTTATTGACTTCAGAATATTTAGTTTTAGAGTGAATATTTTTAACTATTAAATCCCAGTCTAACTCTGCATATAAAACTTCTGTTTTGATACCAAAGGCTTTCAAAGTGGCTTTATTAACGAAACCAAAATCAGCAATTTTATTTTTCTTAAAATTAAATGAATATGCATCGACTAGGTATGATAAATCGTTACTATTTCCTTTCAAATTATGAAACCCTAGGCGCTTTAAAATGTGTTCAACCTTTTGTTTAATCCAGAAAAAATCTTTTTTCTTGTTCTGTTCGTTCCAACTTTCAGATTTTTCATTTCCACAAGCTAGCAAAATAAGTTTCTTTTTCTCAATATATTTACTATTGATAATGTGGTAGGTTTTTCCGAATTCGTAAAAGCTTAAATTATGGTTCTTTCTATTTAAATTATAAGCGATGCTTTCTAATCCAGAAAATAATAGGCTTTGTCTCATTCCATCTAAATCTTGACTTAATGGATTGAGTAGTTTCACCTGCTCATCTAATTTAATTTCAGTAATTAGTTCCGAGTAGCCAGACTTGGATAAAGAGTTATTCATACATTCATTAAAACCATTATTCGAGAGTAGGTCTGAAATGACATTTTGTAAATAGTCTTCATCTAATTTGTCAGAATATACAATTGATGATTTAAGCTGAGTTGGAATATGAATGTTGTTATAGCCATATATTCTTAAAATTTCTTCTACAACATCTTCTTCTCTAGTGACGTCAACTCTATAAGGTGGAACTGAAAGGAGTAATTTTTCCTTGTCTTCTTTTGTTATTTTAATGTCTAGATTTTTTAAAATAGATGTAATGGTGTCTTTATCTATTTTTTCACCAATTAACTTGTCTATTTTATTGAAGTTGAGTTCTATTTTTGTGTCTTTTATTTCGTTTGGATATAAATCACTTACATAGCTAGATACATAACCTTCACAAATGTCTTCTATTAGCAAAGCAGCTCTTTTTAAAGCATAAATTACTAGATTAGGGTCAACACTTCTTTCAAATCGAAAGGAAGCATCTGTGCTGAGGGCATGTCTTTTAGCTGTTTTTCTAACAGATACAGGGTTAAAATAGGCACTTTCTAGAAATATTTCTGTTGTGGTTTTCTCAACTCCAGAATTTTTACCTCCAAAAACACCAGCAATACACATGGGCTGATTTTTACCATCACATATCATCAAGTCTTCAGATGATAGTTCTCTTTCTACATCATCGAGAGTAGTGAATTTTGTTTTATCTTCTAACTGTTGAACAATAACTGTATCCTTCTCAATTTTTTTAGCGTCAAAAGCGTGTAATGGCTGACCAGTTTCGTGTAGAACATAATTTGTGATGTCTACAACATTATTGATTGGAGTTAAACCAATAGATTGAAGTCTTTTTTGTAGCCAATCTGGTGAGGCTTTTACTTTTACATTTTTAATACTTATACCTGCGTATCTAGGGCATGATTTTTCATCTTTAACTTCTATAGATAGAGGTTTTTCTGACCCTTCTTTGAATGCACTTATATCAGCAAAATTTAACTGACATTTTATGTTGTTGTGGTTAAGTACTGCCGCTAAATCTCTGGCTACTCCTATGTGTGACATGGCGTCTGAACGATTCGGAGTTAATCCAATTTCAAAAACAATGTCCGTTTCTATATTGAAGTATTCACTAGCTAATTGGCCTACTTTTGCATTTGAATCGAGAACCATAATGCCCTCATGACTATCGCCAAGACCAATTTCATCTTCAGCACAAATCATACCCTCTGATACTTCACCTCTAATTTTTCCTTTTTTGATTTTAAACGATTCGTTGTCAGAATACAAGACAGTTCCAATAGTAGCAACAGGAACTTTTTGTCCTGCTTCAACATTTGGTGCGCCACAAACAATTTTAAGAGCTTCTTCTTGACCTATATTTACTGTTGTAATGCTGAGTCTGTCGGCATTGGGATGTTGTTCTTTTGTTAATACCTCACCAATAACAATACCTTTCAGTCCACCTTTAACACTTTCTACGTGTTCTATTCCTTCAACTTCAAGTCCTGTGTCGGTCAAGTATCGAGCAACAGTTGTTGCATCTAAATCAACATCTATGTATTCTTTTAACCAATTGTATGAAATCTTCATCTAGAGTAAAATTATTAAGGCAAAAGTAAGAAAAAGAATGAGGTGTTATATAGCTCATTATATTAAGATATTCTACTCCATTCAAGTTGTTTGTTGCTAATCTCTTTATAATGATTGAGAATAGCTTTGTTTTTAGGGAGTTTTAGTTCTGGATCTTCTTCCAATAAAGTAAGGGCAAGTTGTCTAGCATATTGTAAAATCGCATTATCTTTCATTATATCGGCAATTTTTAACTCTAGCATTCCACTTTGTTGCGTACCCATTAAGTCGCCAGGTCCTCGAAGTTTCAGGTCTACCTCTGCAATTTCAAAGCCATCGGTTGTTCTAACCATAGTTTTTAGTCTTTCTTGTCCTTCCGTACTTATTTTATTGCCACTCATCAAGATACAATACGATTGTTCAGCTCCTCTACCAACTCTACCTCTCAATTGGTGAAGCTGAGATAAGCCAAAACGTTCAGCACTTTCGATAACCATAATTGAGGCATTAGGAACGTTTACACCAACTTCAATAACGGTTGTTGCAACCATAATTTGTGTTTCTCCTTTAGTAAATCGATTCATTTCGAAATCTTTGTCTTCAGATTTCATTTGCCCATGTACAATGCTGATTTGTTTTCCTTTAAAAGTTCTGCAAATACTTTCGTAGCCGTCCATCAAATCTTTATAATCTAGTGTTTCACTTTCATTGATTAGTGGGTAAACTATATAGGCTTGTCTTCCTTTTTCTATTTCTTTTTGGACAAAACCTAACATAGCTAGTCTGCCACTTTCAGATTTCCAAATGGTTTTTATAGCTTTTCTGCCTGGGGGTAATTCATCAATTACAGAAACGTCTAAGTCTCCATATAAAGTCATAGCTAATGTTCTAGGAATCGGAGTAGCTGTCATCACTAACACGTGTGGGGGCTTATTATTTTTTAGCCACATTTTAGCACGTTGAGCTACACCAAAACGGTGTTGTTCATCAATTACAACAAAGCCTAAATTTTTAAATTTTACTTTATCTTCTAGTAAAGCGTGTGTGCCAATAAGAATGTGTGTTTCTCCTTTTTCTAAGCCTTCGTGTATTACGGTGCGATGTGATTTTTTTACTGAGCCAGTAAGAAGTGAAATCTTTATGGGCATTTCAGCTAGTAAATTAGAGATAGTTTCAAAATGTTGTTGAGCTAAAATTTCAGTAGGAGCCATTAGACAGGTTTGAAATCCATTATCTATTGCCATTAAAATACTCATTAAGGCAACAAGTGTTTTACCACTGCCAACATCTCCTTGAAGTAAACGATTCATTTGAGACTCTTTGGCGCAATCGTGACGTATTTCTTTTAAAACACGCTTTTGAGCATTTGTTAGTTCAAAAGGTAGGTGATTGTGAAAAAAATTGTTGAAGTGTTCACCGATTTGAGAAAGCGCAAAGCCTTTAAGCTTTTGTTGGCGAACGATTTTCATTCTTATTAGTTGTAATTGTATGAAAAACAATTCCTCAAATTTAAGTCTGTATTGTGCTTGTTGTAAAGTTTTGGTATTAGTTGGGAAATGAATATTCGTATAAGCTTCACGACGAGGAATTAAATTGAGTTTTTGTATCAGTTCACTCGAGAGGTTTTCTTTTATATTATTGATTACCTGTGGTAATAATACCGAAGTAAGTTTGCCAATTGCTTTATTGGTTAACCCTTTGTTTGATAGCGATTCGGTAGTAGAATATATAGGTTGAAGTGCATTGAGTTTTGTTTGATGCTTTTCATCAATGGTTTCTAATTCTGGATGTACGATATTTATCTTTCCATTATATAGGTTAGGTTTGCCAAATACAACATACTTATTATTGACCTTAATACTATCTTTTATCCATTTAGTGCCTTTAAACCACACCAATTCGATAGCACCATTTTCATCTTGAAACTTTGCCGTTAATCGTTTGCTATGTTTTGCGCCTACTTCTTGTAGATTGTTGATGTGACCAACAAGTTGTACATAAGGTAAATCGCTGTTTATCTCACTTGTTTTGTAGAATTTAGTTTTGTCAATATATCTAAACGGAAAATAGTGCAATAAATCACCAAAAGTATAAAGCCCAAGTTCTTTCCTTAAGAGCTCCGCTCTTTTGGGTCCAACACCTTTCAAATATTCTATTGAATTGAACAACTCTTGCATGGCATAAAGATAAAAAAAAGCCCTATCAGATTTGATAGGGCTTTTAAATAGTTTGTGAAAAAAGTTAAATATTATTAGCTCCCATAAATAGAACAGGATTTTCTAAATAACTCTTTAATGTTCCTAAGAATTTTGAACCTACAACACCATCAACAACTCTATGGTCGCAAGAAAGTGTTACTTTGAGTGTGTTGCCAACAACAATTTCACCATTTTTTACAACTGGCTTTTGAATTATTCCGCCAACAGCTAAAATACAAGCATCTGGAGGGTTTATGATTGCTGTGAATTCTTCAATATCAAACATTCCTAAATTAGAAATGGTAAATGTATTGCCTTGCCAATCTTCAGGTTGTAATTTTTTTGCTTTAGCTTTTACACTATACTCTTTTACTTCACTAGAAATTTCAGAAAGTCTTTTACTATTGGCAAATCTAACGACAGGAACTAATAGACCATCTTCCACAGCCATTGCCACACCTATATGTATGTGGTCGTTGAATCTAATTCTGTCGCCTAACCAGCTAGAGTTGATTTGTGGGTGTTGCTCTAAGGCCATAGAACAGGCCTTTACAATCATATCATTAAATGATATCTTAATAGGGGAAACAGTATTTATTGCTTGTCTTGCTTCTATGGTCTTATCCATACTAATTTCACAAGTTAGATAGAAGTGTGGAGCTGAAAATTTACTTTCACCTAGTCGTTGAGCAATTACTTTTCTCATCTGAGAAACTTCGATCTCTGTATAACTTTCGACAGTAGATACTGATGAACCTCCAGAATAATTGTCAATATCTCTCTTGATTATTCTGCCAAAATCACCTGTTCCTTTGACTAAAGCAAGATTAATATTTCTTTCGTCAGCCAATTTTTTTGCTAGAGGAGAAGCGACGTTTTTGCCATTATTAGGGGTAGATTTTTCTTGTTTTGGAGTAGATTTAACTTCTACTTTTGGTGCTTCTTTTACCACCTCAGTTTTTACTTCTTTTACTGGAGCTTCAGCTTTTTTAACTTCTACTTTCTCTTCTTGATTTGCTTTGTCTTGTTCAAGTAAAGAACTAATGTCTTCACCTTTTTCGCCAAGAATAGCTAATATACTATCTACTGGGGCTTTAGCACCTTCTGCTACACCAATATGTAGTAAAAAGCCTTCTTGAAAGCTCTCAAATTCCATAGTGGCTTTGTCTGTTTCTATTTCAGCTAACAAATCACCTTCAGATACTTGGTCGCCAACATTTTTGTGCCATTTTGCAACAACACCCTCTGTCATGGTGTCGCTCAATCGGGGCATATTTACTACTTCTGCCATCTTCTTAGTCTTTTATAAATGGATAATCTTCTTGTTCGTAAACGCTATCGTATAAATCTTGTTTTACTGGGAATGGAGATTCTTCAGCAAATTTTATCGCATCAGCAATAGTTTCTTTTACCTCTTGATTAATTGCCTCTATCTCTTTGTCTGAAGCATATTTATTTTTTTTGATATACTCAAGAGTTGTATTAATAGGGTCTATTTTTTGATATTCGCTAACCTCATCTTTTGTTCTATAATGCTGAGCATCAGACATGGAGTGTCCTTTATAGCGGTATGTTTTTGCTTCTAAAAATGTTGGGCCATCACCTTTTCTAGCTCTTTTCACAGCTTTCTCAACAGCTTTGGTCATTGCTACTGGATCCATACCGTCAACTGGCTCACTAGGCATCTCATAGCCTAATCCTAACTTCCAAATTTCAGTGTGATTGGCTGTTCTTTCAACCGAAGTTCCCATAGCGTATCCATTGTTTTCAACAATAAATATAACAGGTAACTTCCATAACATAGCTAGATTAAGGGTTTCATGTAATGAGCCTTGTCTTACGGCTCCGTCACCCATAAAGCAAAGAGTTACCGCATCACTACCGTTGTATTTGTCTGCGAAAGCTAATCCGGCTCCAAGGGGTATTTGTCCACCAACGATTCCGTGTCCACCAAAAAAATTGTGTTCTTTACTAAACATATGCATAGAGCCACCATTTCCCTTTGAGCAACCTGTGATTTTACCCATTAACTCGGCCATTATATATTTTGGTTCAACACCCATTGCAATTGGTTGCACATGATTTCGGTAAGCCGTTATCATTTTATCTTTAGACGGATCAATAGCTTCTCTACATCCTGCTAGTATAGCTTCTTGTCCATTGTAGAGGTGCAAAAACCCTCTAATCTTTTGTTGTATGTATAGTGCAGAAGCCTTATCTTCTAGTTTTCTCCACAAGAGCATATCTCTATACCAATTGAGATAAGTATTTTTTGTAATTTTTGTAGCCATATCGTTAAAATTGGTGCAAATTTAACACAAAATAGCCTAATAATAATTAATAATTATTAGTTGGGGGTGTATTGTGATAATTTAACCTTTAATCAGCCATTTTAGAAAAAAAATAAGTTAAATCATTTAGTTTTTAATAAAAAAAGTTTAAAAATAACACTTTGAAGGCGTAATATAAAATACTTATAAGATAAATATCTATTAAAAATAATGTCGATATTTGTACTTTAAACAATAAATGAAAAAAACATCAATTTTAATATTCTTCCTTCTTTTTTCGACTTCTCTTTTTTCACAAAGTTTTAGGGTTCCGAAGAATGTGATAAGTACGAGTTTATACCAGCCATTTGCCCCTGAAGGTGGTTACACAATTTCTTACGAGAGAATGCTTGATCCGGGATATAGTTATAATGCTGCACAATTTTCATACAAGATGAATTTCACACTTATTTCAAGTAGTGACAGAGGTAGGGTAGGTCAAGATAGCACTCAAGTGTTTTATGATAGTGACGCCTATCAATATTCGGGTTATCTTATTCTACCAGAATTCAAATATTACTTTACTTGGGACGCCCCAATGGGTATTTATATCAATGTGTATGGTAGCTATTCCGATTATACTAAAACATATTCTGATGTAAGAATTGGCGATGTTGCTACTTATGAAAAAAACTTTTCCAAGATTGGTAGAGGAATAGGAGCTGGCTTTCAATTTAAGATTTTTAATGATTTCTGTCTTGACATAGTAGGGGGGTATCATCTACAAAATGTGTCATCAGAAACAAAACGTTTTGGAAGCGATGAATTTTTAGAAAATCCTAAAGAAACAGATGAAAAATTATACCTTAATTTACATTTCGGAATAAATTTTTAATCTTCTATTTTATCCTGAAACCAACGCCTACTTGTAAATATATTTTCTCTAAATACTCATAGTTTTTAAATATTCTTCCAGTATATTTTGCATAATCGGATTTGGCAATAGCAAATTGTGGTCCAACACTGACCTTTATGTTTAATAGTTTATTATCTTGGTATCGGTACCCTATTCGTGGGGTGAAGTACACTATATTCGAATTTTCTTCAAATTTTTCTTCAAAATTAAAATGATTATGATGGACATAATCCTTAGTTAGAAAAAACTGAGGCCTCATGGTTACACCAACTTCTAACATACCTTCATTTTTACCATATAAAAAACTTCCATTTATAGGAAACCCAACATTTGGAGGTACAACATAACCTTTTTTCTTATTGATAGTACTCACGCCACCTGATATGTTAAAAGCATAATTAGTGTTTAGTCTTTTCATATAGTCTATGGTAATAGCAGGCATAAATAAAAGATGATTTGTTTCTAAATAAAAGCTAAGTTCACCATTATAGGAGCGTAGAGGTTGAGAGGCTTGGGTATGAGTTGAGCTTAAAATTGTTGAAATGAATGCTATAATTCGAAAAAAATAGCCGTAAAAGAAGTAAACTTTCTTCATGCTTTATGGTTTGCTTTAATTACGGTTTTAGGGTTGAAAAATAACAACTCTATTACCTTATAATGAGTTTTTAAAAGTAGTAAAAAATCTTAAAAAAGTCTAATTTTTGAAGTCCAATGAATTAAGTATGGATTCATCAACAAAATTAGGCAGTGTTACTTTTAACTTTGGAGTTCTTTCCATTTCCTTTTTAATAGCAAAAATGGCTTCTTCATTTCTAGCCCAGCTTCTTCTAGCTATTCCGTTATTTACATCCCAATGTAGCATAGACTGAATTTTTGTAGCACTTTCTTCTGAACCGTCAATAAGCATTCCAAATCCTCCATTAATAACTTCTCCCCAACCTACACCGCCGCCATTGTGTATAGATACCCATGTAGCACCTCTGAAGCTATCTCCAATCACATTGTGTATAGCCATATCGGCGGTAAAGCTAGAGCCGTCATATATATTAGAAGTTTCTCTGTAAGGAGAATCTGTTCCAGAAACATCATGGTGGTCTCTACCTAATATTATTGGACCAATAATTCCTTCTTTTATTGCTTCGTTGAAAGCTTTGGCGATTTCTATTCTGCCAATAGAGTCGGCATATAATATTCTTGCTTGAGAGCCTACAACTAATTGGTTGTCATTAGCACTTTTAATCCAACGAATATTATCAGCCATTTGCTGTTGTATCTCTTTTGGAGCGTCTAATTTTAACTTTTCTAATACTTCACAAGCTATTTTATCGGTTTTGTCTAAATCTTCTTTTTTGCCACTTGCACAAACCCAACGGAATGGTCCAAAACCATAATCAAAGCACATTGGACCCATAATATCTTGGACATAAGATGGGTACTTAAAGTGTATGCCGTCTTGAGCCATAACGTCTGCACCTGAACGAGATGCTTCTAACAAAAATGCATTTCCATAATCAAAGAAGTAAGTGCCTTTTGAGGTATGTTTATTTACTGCATTGGCATGTCGGTGTAGGGTTTCTTTAATTTTGACTTTAAATTCTTTAGGGTTATTAGCCATCAATTCATTGGATTCTTCAAAAGATAAACCAATAGGGTAGTAACCACCTGCCCAAGGGTTGTGAAGTGAAGTTTGGTCAGAACCTAAATCCACATAAATGTCTTCCTCAAGAAATTTTTCCCATACTTCAACGATGTTACCTTGAAATGCAATGGAAACAACTTCTTTATTTTCTTTTGCTTTTTTAACTCTAGTAGCAAGAGTGTCCAAATCTTCAATGACTTCATCTACCCACCCTTGTGAGTGTCTTGTTATCGTTGCTTTAGGGTTTACTTCTGCTACTACGGTTATGCAACCAGCAATATTTCCAGCTTTTGGCTGAGCGCCACTCATACCCCCTAAACCTGCAGTTAAAAATAATTTTCCTGCTAATCCGTCATTACTTATTTTTCTACCAGCGTTTAGAATAGTAATAGTTGTTCCATGAACGATGCCTTGTGGTCCAATATACATATAAGAACCCGCAGTCATTTGTCCATATTGAGTAACACCTAGTGCGTTAAATTTTTCCCAATCATCTGGTTTGGAGTAGTTAGGAATCATCATTCCGTTGGTGACAACAACTCTAGGTGCATTTTTATGAGATGGAAATAGTCCCATAGGATGACCTGAATACATAACTAATGTTTGATCGTCAGTCATTTCAGACAGGTATTGCATACACAATAAATACTGAGCCCAATTTTGGAATACACCTCCATTACCTCCGTATGTTATTAATTCGTGAGGATGTTGGGCTACAGCATAGTCTAGGTTATTCTGAATCATTAGCATAATGGCTTTTGCTTGTAAGGATTTTCCAGGATAATCCTCAATGCTTCTAGCTTTCATTTCATAATCTGGTCGGTATCTATACATATATATCCTGCCATATTCGTTTAATTCATGAGAAAACTCCTCAGCTAAAAACGTATGTTGTTCTTTAGGAAAATATCGTAAAGCATTTTTTAGGGCTAATTTTTTTTCATCAGCATTTAGAATATCTTTTCTTTTGGGCGCATGATTGATGCTAAGGTCGTATTCTTTTTTTTGAGGAATTTCATTGGGAATACCTGCTGATATACTATCTTTAAATGCTGTCATTTTAATTTCTTTTTTAAAGAATCCGTTTTTTTATTAAATCCGTATGGGCAATGTTTACAACCACTTTTACAACAATAGCCTCTTTTTAAATGGTATTTCTCTGTGAAAATAATGTAGCCATCTTTACTTTTGTAAAAATCTTCCTTTGCTAATTTACTTTGGTTTGAAAAGTTTACCATAGAATTTTGAAAGGTACAAATTTACGATATTCATTGCTTATATTAGTGTATGTTTTCACCAGTCGTCAAACAAGAAATTCAAGAAATTACTAATCCTATGTTGAAGTCTAAGAAAGTTAGACTATTAATTCAAAGAGAGGACTTAAATAACCCTCATTGTATGGGTAATAAGTGGTGGAAATTGAGGTATAACTTGACGGAGGCTGTTAGGCAAAATCAAAGTACAATTTTAACATTTGGCGGAGCATTTTCCAATCATATTGCAGCCACGGCTTCGGCTTGTAATAGACTAGGTTTAAAATCCATTGGCATTATTCGGGGCGACTTTACTGATAATTTGAATCCAACTCTACTAAGAGCAAAAAATGAGGGTATGCAATTGCAATTTGTAGATAGAGAAACCTATCGTAAAAAATCTAATGTTGATTGGAAATCCATGTATGGAGATTGTTACCTTATTCCTGAAGGAGGAACAAATGAACTTGCTGTTAAATCTTGTGAGGAGATGGTTTCTTTCAAAGATTTTGACATGGTTTGTGTTCCCGTTGGTACTGGGGGTACATTATCAGGAGTTGTTAGAGGTATAAAACCGACTCAATTTGCTTTAGGATTTTCTGCTTTAAAAGGGGGTGATTTTTTGACTGCTGAAGTGAAAAAGTATGTGAACACTTCAAATTGGTCTATTCAATCCGATTATCATTTTGGTGGTTATGCAAAAGTTAGTCAGGAATTGGTGACCTTCATGAATGAGTTCAAAAGTGATTTTTCAATTCAGTTAGATCCTGTTTATACTGCCAAAATGTTTTATGGTATTTTTGATATGATAAAGAATAATAATTTTCCTCCAAATAGTACTATTTTAGCTGTCCATACTGGAGGTTTGCAAGGAATTGAAGGTATGAATCAACGCTTACAATCTAAAGAATGGAAAATCGACTAGTCCTATTTTTACTCCTATTTTCGTTTCAGCTTTCAGCTCAAGATATGACTCGTACAGAGTATATCGATAAATATAAAGATGAAGCCATTTATCAGATGAAAAAATATAAAATTCCTGCTAGTATAACACTTGCTCAAGGGATTTTAGAAAGTGGTGATGGAAATAGTGAATTAGCTAAAAAATCAAATAATCATTTTGGTATTAAATGTCATTCCGATTGGCAAGGGGAGAGGGTTTACCACGATGATGATAAAAAAAATGAATGTTTTAGAAAATATAATAAAGTAAGAGATTCTTATGATGATCATTCAGAGTTTTTACTAAGGCCAAGATATGCTGCATTGTTTGAATATGAAATAACTGATTATAAATCTTGGGCTAAAGGTTTAAAAAAGGCGGGTTACGCCACAAATCCTAATTATGCTAAACACTTGATTAAAATTATTGAAGAAAATGAATTGCATAAATTAGATGATGAAGTAGAAGTTGAAAGTGATAAACTTTTATTTAGTGGTTTTTCAGTGGGTTGGACTGACTTAATTGGTCAGTCAGTACTCTATAAAAATGATGAGAAAGAATATTATTTAAATCTTAGAGCAACAGCAGCTATTGATAATTTAGCTTTAATGTTAGGAGGCGGAAAGCTACTGACCTCCTCTATTGGATTAGGGGCTGATTTTGGACTTATAACTCCGACAGGTGATATTAATAACATAGACTTAAAGCCTAACTATTCTTTGTCAGCTCATTTTTTTATTCCAGTAAAACAAAAGCAAATCAATTTTAGATTTTCTTTATCTTCAACAGATGCCAAGCAGTTTCATCCTAGTATAAGTATTGGCTTGTTGAGGTAGTCTTATTCAAGACTGTAGTTATTAAGAATATTTTCATTAACAACAATTAGGTTTAGCTTATTGTCCTTATCTAGATCTACACATTCGAAATCACCACCTCCAAAGAGTGGGCTTCCAGAAAATGCTTTGCCTCGAGAGTCAAATAAATAACAACTTCCTTCACTTGAAAAGCCAATAATAGATTGGTTGTTAAATTTAAAAACTTTAGGATTAGACTCATTTTGGACATTAAAATCCAAAATTTCTGATTCTAGGTTATAGCATTTTACTCCAGAATCGTCAGAGATAAATAAGTCCATTAAATCATCATTATTGAAGTTTGATGCAAAAAAGCTAAAACTTTCTAGTTCAGATGTTTTAATTTTTGTTTGACTACCTTTTAATGTGGTAAGCCAAATATTACCACTTTTATCAGCAGTGTAAATGCTGCCGTCTTTTTTATCTAAATAGAATGATGATTTAATAGGAATTTTTCCAATATCAGTACGTTTTTTTCCATTACGCCCAACGATACTGGTATTACCATCACTATCTATTACATAAATGTAATCTTTACCTTTAATATTCACGTATTGAATTTGGTGGCTGATAGGCATATTCATTTTTTCAAATTTCCAGCCTTTAACTGCTTTTCCTTCTTTTGAATAATTGTAAACCATACCATTTTCAGAAGGGACTAAAATACGGTAGTTTCTATTTTTGTCGTAATCTAGTAGTGAATGCCCCCTTTTAGCTTTTGCTCGAAGTTTAATTGGAAAATTTTCAACATTTCTTCCAAGTCTGTCTAGAATGTATAAGCTGTCCTCTGTGTTAAAAATGTATTGTAGCTTTCCATTTTTAAAGAAATCCATCTGATTAACCTTGTCTAAGATAATTCCTCCTAGTTGTTTTTTCCATAAAATCTTTCCTTTTGAGCTAATCAAATAAACTATTTTATCATCATCTTGAATAATTACATTATTCTTTTTAGTACTATGATTATATACTATTTGTGGTGATGTAGAAATATTTCTTTCTAAATTTACTATCCAATCTAGTTGTGTTTCTTCGTCCACATTAGACTCGTATTGTAATACCACATTGTTGTAGAATAATTCATTTTTTGAACTTAATTGATAAACAAAGCCACTTACATTTGACCAATTTTCTTTTATAATAAATGGTTTCCATTTATTCATTAGTGATTCATCCCAATTGCCTATTGATGGATTAGTATAATAAAGGAAGTTGCAGCGAGAACCTATCTGATCTTTAAAATTGATAAAACTGGCATTGTTGTCCAGCACCTTTTTTGAAATAAAATTATTAATGAAAGCTTTTAATGACGATGTAGAATTGGCAAAAATAAGGTAGCCGTCCACATAAGAAAAGTAATTTTCTTTGACAGAACTAAACATTTGTCCATAAAGTTTTGCAAATACATCATTTATTTCAAACTTGGATAGTTTAAATCCTCGATAATTTTCTGAAAATGGTTTGTTATCAGTTTTAGGGTTGATGTGGTTAAGTAATTCTTCAGATTCTTTTTTGGATTTGATAAATATAAAGTCATCTGATTTTCCTGAAGTGGAGAATGTACTTATTGTACCCATTTCATTCAAGACTATGCCGTTGAAGTAATTCTCAAGGTCTAAATTATATTTAGATTTGATATCAGATAGGGCTTTGTTGTGTTCGTAAAGATTGTTATGTTTCGCCAAAAAATCTTTGTAATTGGCGTAGAATAAATTGAAGTTTTCTATACCTAAAGCCGTTATTTTATAGGTGTTTCTTGGAGCAACTTTGCTTATTTCTATTTTCTGTTCTAGCTGACCAAATAGCGAGGTTAAATAATTTGAGGAAGAATCTTCTACTAGTGTAAATCCTGAAAGAGTCAAATTATTGTCTGACAATTCTAAGTCAAGTTCGGCCCAATTGGCCCATCGGCTAATCCATTTTTCGTCTGATTTAGAAAGCTTTGTGTTTTGAGAAAGTAACTTTGATAAATTAGAATAGTTGGTGTAAATGTGGGCTCCAGCAAAAGTACTTTTTGTACTTTGTACTTTTGTGAATTCGGTGTTGTCTAATAGGCTAATCTCATTATTTAATTGTCTTATTCCATCCTCAATGAGTAAAGAGGATGAGCTCATAAACAAGATGTCTTTGTGATGGCATAAATTCCAATTATTATCTAGTTCATATACTTTAACTCCGTCGTATTCTCTGCTTTTAAAACTGCCAATTAAAGTATCGTTCATCTCTATCAGTTTCAGTTCTTCAGTATTACAAGCGGTAGAAAGAAAAATGTAAAAATCATTAGTAGAGTGATGAATAGATAAATACAACTTCTGATTGTCTATAAAGTGTTTTAATTCATCGTAAGCTTGAAATTTAAGGGATATACTTTCAATTGTTTTTCTGATTTCTGTCCAATCTTCAGAATTTGATATCGTTTTCCAAAGCGTTGTATTCTCTAATTCGTTTAATGTAGAGCTCCAATTTTCGCTCTCTACTATCAAAGCAGCATTAATTGGTATAGATTGAATGGCATCTGTAGTTTGTTTGTTAAGCTCTTGGTATTTCTGATATAACAAAAAGAAAATGATTCCAACTAAAAGACTTAAAGTTAGTATGACTGTGCTCTTATTTAGCTTCATATTGTAAGATGAAATTGATAGTTCAAATTTAAATAATTATATATTGTTTCAAAATTCAATTTTAATTTGAGCTGGTAGCAATTGATAACTTTTTCTGTGGTGCTTACATGCTCCAATTTGACGAATAGCTTCTCTGTGCTTGGCTGTTGGGTATCCCTTATTGTTTTTCCAATCGTATTGAGGGAAATTAGAATCCAAATCGAGCATTAATTCATCTCTGAAATTTTTAGCAAGAACTGATGCTGCTGCTATCGAAGCAAATTTTGAATCTCCTTTAACTATACATAAATGTTTAATGTCTTTGTACGTTTTAAATCGATTTCCGTCGATGAGTAATAAATCAACATTTCTTTCAAGTTTATCGATTGCTCTGTGCATTGCAAGAAAAGAAGCGTTAAGAATATTTATTTCGTCTATTTCTTGTGGAGATACTACACCAATTGCCCATGAGAGAGCTTTTTCTTTTATGATAGGTTCCAGAGTTTGGCGTTGTTTGTGAGTGAGTTGTTTTGAGTCGTTCAGTAGTTTGTTTCTGAAGTTTGTTGGAAGAATAACTGCTGATGCTACTACAGGACCTGCCAAACATCCTCTGCCAGCTTCGTCACAACCAGCTTCGGTAAGTCCTTTGCTATGAAATGCCTTTAGCATTTATGATTTTACTCGTTCGGAATAAGCTCCTTTTCGGGTATCAATTTTTATTTTATCGCCAATATTTATGAATAGTGGCACATTAACTGTAGCACCAGTCTCAACTGTAGATGGTTTGAGAGTGTTGGTCGCTGTATCGCCTTTTATTCCAGGCTCAGTATAAGTGACTTCTAATACAACAGATGCTGGCAAATCACAACCTAATATCTTTTCTTCTTCAGCGTGGAAAAGGATATCTGCATTTTCTCCTTCTTTCAAAAATTGCGGTGCGTTTATAAGACTTTTATCTATATAAATTTGTTCGTAGTTATCTGTGTTCATAAAGTGATAGGTGTCGCCGTCAGCATATAGAAATTGATGCTTTCTATTTTCAATTCTTACAACATCGATTTTTACTCCTGCAGTAAAGGTATTATCTAGACGTCTTCCGTTGGTAAGATTTTTCAACTTTGTTCTTACAAATGCGGGGCCTTTTCCTGGCTTTACGTGTTGAAATTCTATTATTTGCCACAAGTCATTATTGTGTTTTATGCAAAGTCCGTTTCTAAAATCTGCTGTTGTTGCCATACTGATTATTGTTTGTATCCTTTGATTATTCCTCTTTCAGACTCACTAATGAATTTGATAATGTTTTCTATTTCCTTGCTATTAGAAAAATCCTTTTTAATCTTTTCAATAGCTTGAGTATAATTCAAATTAGATTGAAATATGTTTCTATAAATATTTTGAATTTCTAAAATCTTGTCTTCACTGAACCCTTTCCTTGAAAGGCCAATAGAATTAATGCCAATAAAACTCAGAGGCTCTTTGGCTACCTTGATGTAAGGTGGCACATCTTTTCTGACTAATGAGCCTCCAGAAATCATAGCGTATGAACCGATTTTTACAAATTGATGGACAGCACTAATTCCGCCGACAATAGCATGTTCTGCGATTTCTACATGCCCCCCCAATTGTACACTATTTACAAGAATTACATTGTTTGCAATGTGGCAGTCATGTGCAATATGTACATAAGCCATTATAAGGCAGTTTTCGCCAACTGAAGTGACTCCGCTATAATTGGTTGCTCTATTAATAGTTGCAAATTCTCTGACGGTAGTATTATCTCCAATTTTGACAATACTTTTTTCGCCACCAAATTTTAAATCTTGAGGTATAGCTGAGATAACTGCTCCTGGAAAAATTTTACAATTGTTACCAATTCTAGCACCATCCATTATAGTGACGTTTGAGCCAATCCAGCAATTATCGCCGATTTCCACATCGTCACCTATTGAAACAAATGACTCAATTTTCACACCTTTACCAATCTTAGCTTTAGGCGATATGTTCGAAAATGTATTTGACATCAAATTATTTTACTTTTTTCATTTGAGCCATTAATTCGGCCTCCATAACGAGTTTTTCTCCAACGAATGCTTGTCCAAACATATGGCAAATGCCTCGTCTTATAGGGCTTATTAACTCGGATTTGAAAACTATAGTATCTCCAGGCAAAACTTTTTGTTTAAATTTTACCTTGTCAATTTTCATAAAATAGGTGAGATAATTTTCAGGGTCTGGCACTGTGCTTAGTAACAATATACCCCCCGCTTGTGCCATAGCTTCTATTTGAAGTACACCTGGCATTACTGGTGCTCCTGGAAAGTGACCATTGAAGAAGTCTTCGTTCATAGTCACATTCTTAATTCCTACAACGTGGTTGTCGCTAAGCTCCATGATTTTATCGATTAATAGAAATGGTGGTCTATGCGGTAACATATCCATTATCTGATGAATATCCTTAACAGGATTTTGATTTGGATCGTAAATAGGTGCTTCTTTTTTCATAATTTGAATTAATTTCTTAGCAAATGCAATATTAGATTTATGTCCTGGCTTAATAACTTTTAGATGTCCTTGAATATAGTGACCACACAGTGCTAAATCTCCAATAACATCTAAAAGCTTGTGTCTAGCAGGTTCATTTTCATACCTTAAATCTATATTGTTTAGAATTCCCTGCTCTTTAACATCTATATCTTTTTTATTAAAAATTTCTGCTAATTTAAGAAGTTCTTTAGAATTCACTTTTTCTTCAACAAAAACAATAGCATTATTAAGGCTGCCTCCTTTTATTAGTCCTTGTTCAAATAGGGGTTTTATTTCATGTAAAAATACAAATGTTCTGGCATCAGAAATTTCATTGTTGAAATCTGATAAGCTATTGAGTTGTGCTGAAGATAGTTGAAGTACTTTTGAGTTATAATCAATTTGCACATCTATCTTAAATTCACTAGCAGGTTCTAGGATGTATTCGCTACCAGTATCCTCGTCTATATAGCGGTAAGTTTTTGTTACTTTAAAAACTTTCCTTGGGGCACTTTGTTGTTCAATACCAGATTCTGATAATACTTGAGTGAACATTTTTGAACTTCCATCCAAAATAGGTAGTTCTGGGCTATCAATTTCAATAAATAAGTTATCAATTTCTAAACCTTTTAAAGCAGCAAGTAAATGCTCTGTTGTTTGTACAATAGCATCATCTTTCTTGAGTTGTGTCCTTCTGTTTGTTTGGTCAAGGTTAGCTATACTAGCTTCAATAACAGGATTATTTTCTAAATCTATTCTAATAAATTTAATGCCAGTATTTATTGGTGCAGCTTTAAAAGTAAGGGTGGATTTTCTTCCTGTATGAAGCCCATACCCACTTATAGATTGAGTCGTGGATATAGTTTGTTGATAATTTGGCATTTATTTGTTCAGTATATTATTTACTTCTTTTTCTATTCTATTTACCAAACTATTCAGTTTAGGAAGTTGCCTAAAATAAACATAAGCTCTTTTATAGTCTGAAATAGAGAAAGCAGGAGAGCCTTGAACTATTTCATTGTCGTTGATGTCGGATTGTATACCAGATTGGGCAGCAATTTTTACATTATTTCCTATTTTAAGGTGACCTACAATTCCAACTTGACCACCAATCATACAATTTTCTCCAATTTTTGTTGAACCTGCAACACCAGATTGAGCAGCAATAACTGTATGTTTACCTATCTCTACGTTGTGGGCTATTTGAATGAGATTGTCCAATTTTACACCTTGACGTATTATTGTTGAGCCCATGGTTGCTCTGTCAATTGTCGTATTAGCTCCAATTTCAACATTATCTTCCACAATTACATTTCCAATTTGTGCAACTTTGGTGTATTCATTTTCGGCATTTGGCGCAAAGCCAAAGCCATCACCACCAATGATTGCTCCAGATTGAATCATGCAATTTTTTCCTATTATACAATGATCATATATTTTAACCCCAGCATATAATATAGTGTTGTCATCAATAGAAGTGTTTTCTCCAATAAAGCAGTTAGGGTATATTTTTACATTATTTCCAATGACTACATTTTCACTGATGTAAACATTCGAGCCGATATAACATTTTTTGCCAATAGAGGCGGATTTTTCAATGCTTGAGTGTTTGTGAACTCCTTCGATATTATTTCTTGACTCACTAAATGTTTGTAACATTGTGGCAAAACCTTGATATGCATCATCTACAATTATAAGGTTGGTAGAAATTCTTGAAAAATCGATTTTAAAGTCAGAACCAATAATTACAGCACTAGCTTTTGTAGTGTACAGAAATTCTTCGTATTTGTTGTTAGCTAAAAAACTTAGGCTTCCTTTACTACCTTCCTCTATTTTTGAAAGCTTGGTAATATGCACATTGCCATCACCTACTAATTTCCCTTTAAGAATTTTGGCTATTTTTTCAATTCTGTAAACCATGTTTTACAAAAGTAATTCAAATGAGTTGGTTTTTTGGGTAGCAGTAAAAATATTTTTTAACCGTATTGCATAGTGCTGAAATGGTTGATTTGTCAGCTGCACTAATCAAGTCTTTAATTAGATTATCCTTGAATAAAATGTTAATATCAGAATCATTTAATTTATATGCATTATTAGTTATTTCACCTTCCAATAAAAAGTAATTAACATTTGTATCATCTAAATTATAGGTATTCATAATATTTTTTTTGATTCTTGAAATGCTAAGGTTATCCATTGGTTCGTCCAAAAGTGTCACTTTAAATAACTCTCTTTTTACAATTTTATTGGATAAAGAAGCCAAAATATTATCCGAATGATTTTGCCACTCTTTTATTGACGCCATAATATCATAATCGTCAAGTTCGGTAAATGCTTCAAAAACTTTCGGATTAGATTTAAAATCTTCAATAGTGAAATTATTTTTTAGAAAAAGTTGAAGACTTGAAGTGCCAAATAATTCAATATTATTTTGACTGAGTTCTTTTGCCCTTTGTAGGACTTTGATAAGCATTTGTTCTGCACTTACTACTGTCTTGTGAAAATAGACTTGCCAATACATTAATCGCCTTGCGATGAGAAATTTTTCTACTGAATAAATTCCTTTACTTTCAACGACTAATTTGTCATTTACTACATCTAGCATTTTAATAATTCTTTCGGCTCCAACAACTCCTTCTTGAACTCCTGAGTAAAAACTATCTCTATTTAAGTAATCCATCCTATCCATATCAAGCTGACTGGAAACCAATTGGTGTAAATATGACTTAGAATATTCATCTTTGAAAATTTGAATTGCTAGGTCTAACTTTCCATCCAACTCATCATTGAGTTTGTGCATATAGAAAAGGGATAACTCTTCATGTGAAATATTTTCAACTATGCTATGCTCTAAGGAGTGAGAATATGGACCGTGTCCAATGTCGTGTAGTAGAATAGCAATTTTTGCGCCTTCGGCTTCTTCATTGCTTATTATATGACCTTTGGATTGCAAAACGTTAATGGCTTTTTGCATCAAATGCATTGCACCTATGGCATGATGAAAACGCGTGTGTAAGGCTCCAGGGTAAACTAGACTGGTTAGTCCTAGTTGTGAAATTCTTCTAAGTCTTTGAAAATAAGGGTGTTCTATTAAATTTAAAATAATTCCGCCCTGCAGACTAATAAAACCGTACAATGGGTCGTTTATGATTTTTGATGATGCTTTCATTCAAAAAATAACTGTAATTTTAATCTCTGTAATTCTCGATGAAGATATGAATTTAAATGAAAAGATAACCATTCTGTGGGTTGATGATGAAATTGATCTTTTGAAGCCTCACATAATGTTTTTAGAAGATAAAGGATATGCCATCGTAACGGCTAATAATGGTGTTACTGCAATTGAACTCATAGAGAAGCAGCATTTTGATTTGGTTTTTTTGGATGAAAATATGCCAGGATTATCGGGATTAGAGACTTTAATAAAGTTAAAAGATAAACGCTCTAATTTGTCTGTGATTATGATAACAAAAAGCGAGGAAGAAAGTATAATGGAAGAGGCTATAGGTTCAAAAATTTCAGACTATCTTATTAAGCCAGTCAATCCCAATCAGATTTTGTTATCCATTAAAAAACACATTGATACAAAGCGATTAGTTAGCCAAAAAACAAATGCTGATTATCAAAAAGAATTTAGAGCCATAGGTATGAAACTTGGAGCATCTATGAACAAAGAAGAATGGGAAGAATTATTTAAAAAAATCACCTTTTGGGAGTTAGAACTCGAGCGTTCTGGTGATGCTGGTATGAAACAAATTCTAGAGATGCAAAAAGCAGAAGCTAACGCTCAATTTTTCAAATACGTAAAATCTAATTACAAGTCTTGGTTGACCGACCAAGAGGATTCTCCATTGATGTCGCACCAAGTCTTTCGTAAAAAGGTACTACCTAATATAAATGAGGATACTTGTACCTTTTTTGTTGTAATAGATAATTTGAGGTATGACCAATGGAAAATGATAGAATCTTCAATTACTGCAGATTTTAGAATTGATGATGAATCTTTATATTACAGCATACTTCCAACTGCGACTCAATATTCTAGAAATGCTATTTTTTCTGGACTCCTTCCTTTAGAAATGGAGCGGCTGCATAAAGATTGGTGGAAAAATGATACCGATGAGGGAGGCAAAAATATGTTTGAAGAGCAGTTTCTTTTGGCACAGTTAAATCGACTCGGTAAAAGTCAAATTAAGACGTCATACAATAAAATAACAAATATAGATGCAGGTAGAAAGCTAGTCGATAATATGCAGAACCTGTCCCATAATAATTTGAATGTAATAGTTTATAATTTTGTGGATATGCTTTCCCATGCCAGAACGGATATGAAAGTTATCAAAGAACTTGCAGAAGACGATGCTGCTTACCGCTCATTAACTACTTCTTGGTTTGAACATTCGCCTTTAAAAGATATGATGTCTTTTATTTCTAGAAATAAGCACAAATTAGTCATTACAACCGACCACGGAACAGTATTAGTAAAAAAACCTACTAAGGTGTTAGGAGATAAAGACTTAACGACCAATTTACGCTACAAGCAAGGTAGAAATATGAAGTATAATAATAAAGAAGTCTTTGAAATTGATAATCCAAAAGATGTATTTTTGCCTTCTGTGAATATTAGTAGTAAATATATTTTTGCTAGAGAAGATTATTTCTTTGCCTATCCTAATAACTTCAATTATTATGTTAATCATTACAAAGAAACTTTTCAGCATGGAGGAATATCACTTGAAGAAATGATTATTCCTATTGTAACGCTTATTCCAAAGTAAAATATGAAGTGGATTTGTAATGAACTAAGTCAATTAGATGGCATTAGTTCTGAAATACTAAAGCATTCAAAGAGTAAAAAAATTGCATTTCACGCTAGTATGGGGGCTGGTAAAACAACATTAATAAAATCAATTTGTGAGCAGTTAAAGGTCATAGATGTCGTTAAAAGCCCTACTTTTTCAATTGTAAATGAGTATATTAGTGAAATAAATGGGAAAGTGTATCATTTTGACTTTTATCGTTTAGAAGATAAAGGTGAAGCTTTTGATATCGGTATAGAATCTTACTTTGACAGTTCAGCGTATTGTTTTGTAGAATGGCCGTCGATGATTGATGATTTATTGCCCGATGACTTTGACCACATTTATATTGATGTAGAAAACGAACAAAGAATTATAAAATTAGTATTCAATGACTAATATTTCATCTTTTGGTAGCGGGGATTTAATTCCTCAAGAAGAAAAGTTAGAGCTCAAAAAACAAGCAAAATCCTTGTTTATTGGTGTTCCTAAAGAAATTACATTTCAAGAAAGTAGAATAGCAATAGTTCCTGACGCCGTTCAATTGTTGGTCAGTCATGGTCATGAAGTTTTAATTGAATCTAAAGCTGGCGAAGGTGCTAACTTTCCTGACTCTGAGTTTAGTGAGGCAGGAGCTAAAATTGTTTATGATACTAAAGAAATCTATCAAGCAGATATTATCTTAAAAGTAGAGCCTCCTACTATTGAAGAGATTGAAATGATGAAAGGTCGACAAACCTTAATCTCGGCTTTACAAATAACAACTCGCTCAAAAAAATTCATTGAAAAGTTAGCTCAAAAAAAGATTAATTGCTTGGCTTACGAATTTATTCAAGACGATTCTGGAATGATGCCTTTAATTCGTTCTATGAGTGAGATAGCCGGTAATACTTCTATTCTTATTGCCTCTGAATGTTTGAGTAATGCCAATCTTGGTAAAGGCTTAATGTTAGGTGGTATAGCAGGTGTTACTCCTACTGAAGTAGTCATTATTGGTGCTGGTACTGTAGGTGAGTTTGCTGCACGATCAGCCATGGGATTAGGTGCTTCTGTTAAAGTATTTGATAACTCTTTATCTAAACTTAGACGCCTTCAAAATGATTTAAATACACGTGTTTTTACTTCTATTATCCAACCCAAAGTTTTGAAGAAAGCACTTAGACGAGCTGATGTTGTTATTGGTGCATTGCGCTCCAATGATAAAAGAACACCATGTGTAGTTTCAGAGCAAATGGTATCCCAAATGAAAGATGGTTCGGTAATAATTGATGTAAGTATTGATCAGGGGGGCTGCTTTGAAACATCACAATTGACCAATCATTCTACGCCTACATTCAATAAATATGGAGTAGTTCATTACTGTGTTCCTAATATACCATCAAGAGTTGCTAGAACAGCTTCTTATTCATTAAGCAACCTACTAACGCCAATAATTTTAAAGACTGGCGATTTTGGTGGTTTGGATAATCTTATTGTAAGCGATGTTGGACTTCGTCAAGGAGTATATATTTGTCATGGTATGCTTACCAATAAAATGGTCGCAGAGTGGTTTAACCTAGATTACAAAGAAATTGATTTAATTATTGCAAGTATATAATGGCCAGACGTTTTTTTATTTTTCTCTTTGGTGTCTTGCTGGGTGTTATGGTTATACGCTTTGCATTTCCAGGTAGGTTTGTTGAATACGCTCAGTATTTTGATATGGACTACAGAGTTTTATATCATCTTAAAAGTGATACCATTTATATTAGCCCTGACGCTCAATGTCATCTTGATTGTCTCAGCTTAGACCAAAAAGATGTACTGAATGTTTTAGAGGGGGGAAGTATAAACTTTGAGAAAAGTGACCAACGGGCCGAACCTTGTAAGTATTATGTTGTTGAGAAAGAACGTCTAAGTGTTGGTTTTGACCTATGTGATGAAAAAGTCACCTTAAAAAACTTCTCTATTGAGCAAGACAGTTGTTCTTGTTATTAAGCTCTTCGCTTTTTTTCCTTAATTATTAATCCCAACTCTCTGCCTGTTTGTCCTGCTATGGAAGTGTTTTCTTCAGCTCTTCTAATGAGGTAGGGGAGTACATCTTTTACAGGGCCGTAGGGCATATACTTGGCTACATTGTATTCGTGTTTAGAGAGATTGAAACTTATATGTTCGCTCATTCCTAAGAGTTGAGAGAAATATACTCTTTGGTCGTTTTTAAGGATATTACTCTCTGCCATAAGCTGGGTTAAAAGCATAGAGCTTTGTTCATTATGTGTTCCAGCACACAGTGCAATTTTATCAATATGGTTAATACAAAATCTTAAGGCCAAATTATAATCGTTGTCGCAACTGGCTTTATCCTTTTGAATTGGAGAGGGGTAGCCCATTTTTTCGGCTCTTTCTCTTTCTTTTTCCATATAGGCACCTCTCACTATTTTTAACCCTAAAAAGTAATTGCCATTTTCAGCATCAGCATAAGATTGCTTAAGGAAGGCGAATCTGTCCCAACGATACATTTGTAGGGTGTTGAATACAATAGCTTGTTCACTATTGTATTTTCTCATCATAGAAATAGCGATGTCATCAATAGCATCTTGTATCCAGCTTTCTTCAGCATCAATAAAAAGACGAACATTATTTTTATGTGCAGTTGTACAAATTGAATTGATACGTTCTTTTACTCTTTTAAATTCTTCCTTTTCTTCTTCATTAAGCTCCATTTTCGAATTACTAACTTTCTCAAGCAATTCTAGACGTGCTAGTCCCGATGTTTTGAATACAGCGAAAGGGATGTTGTCATCTTCTTTGGCTTTTAAAATTGTTCGTATAGTTTCTTGTGTAACTCTATTAAAATCATCTTCACTACTTTTTCCTTCAACAGAATAATCTAAAATAGTGCCGATGTTATAATTAGCTAATGATTGTATTCTTTTATCACAATTGTCAATAGATTCACCACCGCAAAATTGTTCAAAAATGGTGTGTTTTATCAAACCTTTAATTGGAAGTCTTAGAGCAAAGGAAATTTTTAGAAGAAAAGGAGAGATTTTTACTAGAGTATTATTGCCAACTAATTTAAATAGCCAATAGGATTTATTTAACTGTTTAGTTGATTTACTTTGGAAAGCAATCTCTGTATTTTCGAATGACAGTGGTTTCATTTAATTTTTTGACAAATCATTAGTCCATCTCTAATTGGCATTAAAATATTTTCCACTCTTTCTGAATTGTGAACAAGGGTATTAAATTCTTTAAGTGCCTTTGTTTCTTGATCTTTATCGTTCACTTGCTCCACAACCTTTCCACTCCAAAGTACGTTATCAGCAATGATAAAGCCGCCTATTGGCATTTTTTCTATGACTATTTCAAAATAGTTGCTATAATTTTCTTTATCAGCATCAATAAATACTAAATCAAATTCATCCTTTATTTTTGGAATAATTTCTAAAGCATTACCAACATATTGAACTACATTTTTTGAGATTCCAGCCTTTTCGAAATAGTTTGACGACATTGATTTCAATTCTTCGTTGATGTCAATAGTATACAATTTACCACCTTCTTTTAGCCCTTCAGAAAGGCATATCGCCGAGTATCCTGTATAAGTGCCTATTTCTAATATACATTGTGGCCTAATCATTTTGCTAAACATACTCAATGCACGACCTTGAAGGTGCCCAGAAAGCATTCTAGGAATGAGAACTTTTGCCCAAGTTTCTCTGTTTAGCTCAGCTAATACAATATTTTCTTCTTGAGTATGATTACAAGCATATTGCTCTATTTTTTCAGGTAAAAACTCCATTATACTTTATATATCAGACAAGATAAATTATCTAAGTTAAACACTTCATTCGCTACCTCTAAAAGTTGATTAGAGCTGATGGCTTCAATTTTGTTTTTCACAGATTCAAAGGTATCAACTTTATTATAAAGTAGCATACTTTTTCCCATTGCTAACATCAAATTTACTTCACTTTCTTGCCCAATGGCAATTTGCCCGATAAGCTGTTGTTTGGCTTTTTTGAGTTGAAGTGTGCCCAAAGGTATTTGACAAAATTTAACAAGTTCTTTTTTTGTTAGCTTAACACTCTTGTTTATTTTATCATTGTCGGATGCTAAATAGATGGAAAATATGCCTGTATCACTGTAGGGAGTATAATTAGATTCTATGGAATAGGTAAAGCCATATTTTTCACGAATAGCTAGATTTAGCCTTGAATTCAATCCTGGTCCCCCTAAAATATTATTGAGTAAAATCATGGCTGTTTTTTTAGGGTGGTTGATGCCATAAGCCTCAACGCCTAGCATACAATGAGCCTGAAACCCATTTCTTTTTACTTCGACTTCTTTTTTGAGGTAATTAGAAAATGGTTCTTCTTCTCTTTTTAAATTACTTTTAGGTAAATGAGCGAAATGATTTTCAATAGTCTTTATTAGTTTATTCATACTTATATTACCTACAGAACTTATTATGATTTCATTGCTTAGGTAATTTTTCTGAATAAATTTTTCAATCATAGTTTTGTTAAACGATTGAATGTGTTGAGGCGTGCCCAAAATATTTTTGCCAAGAGCGTGGTTGCTAAATACTTGTTCTTCAAATTCATCAAATATGAGTTCTGAGGGGTTATCCTTGTAATAATTTATTTCATCTAGAACTACTATTTTTTCTTTTTCTAATTCTTTTTTTGGAAAAATTGAGTTAAAGGTAATATCACTTAATAACTCTAATGCTCTATTGTAATACTCAGGCATAAATGATGAGTATATACATGTCTCTTCTTTGGTAGTAAAGGCGTTAAGTTCTCCGCCAACATCTTCCATTCTACTCAATATATGGTAGGCTTTTCTTTTAGATGTTCCTTTAAAAATAACGTGTTCTATAAAGTGAGCTAGTCCTTGTTCTTCATCAGATTCGTTGCGAGAACCTCCTTTGATAATAAGACCACAGTGAGCAACTGCGCCAGTGGTCTTTTTGTGGACAATTCTAATGCCATTTTTTAATTGATGATGATAAAAACTCATTCTATTTGGTTAGTTTCAATAAAAAAACTCGAACAGTTAAACCATTCGAGTTTTAATAAAATAAGATAAATTTTATTTAGATGGCTTGGCGTCTGCCTTGCAACATCCTTGCTTTTTCTTATCGCAATCTGCAACTTTTTTACCTGTCTTTGAGCAACATGCATCGCCCTTAGAACATTTTTTTGATGTAGATTCTTTGTCTTTAGAGCAACTTGATTTTTTTCCTGAACAACAAGACTTAGCTTCTGATTTATTGTCAGCTTTAGCGTCTTTACTGCAACATTTTTTTGCTTTGTCGTCAGAACACTTTTTTACTGTTTGCTCAACCTTTACATTTTCGGTTTTTTCAGTTGTAGTCTGTGCAACTACGGTATTACATAAAAAACCTACGAGTAATACTAATAATAACTTTTTCATTTTGTGATTGTTTTGTTTATTCGAAGGTACGAATTATTAATTAATAACTAGCAATAATTGTCTTATTTCCTTTAACTATTTGATTTAGTTCTACTTCAATTTTAGTGCCAATAGGAAAAAATAAATCTACTCTTGAGCCAAATTTAATAAATCCAAAATCTTCACCTTTGTTAGCGATATCATTTTCCTTAGAATACATAACGATTCTACGAGCTAGAGCTCCTGCTATTTGTCTAAATAGCACGGCTATTTTATCGTTTTCAACTACTACTGTTGTGCGTTCATTTTCAGTTGATGACTTGGGGTGCCATGCTACTAAATATTTGCCGGGATGGTATTTTGCATATTTTACTTTGCCATTTATCGGATATCTGTTGACATGGACATTAATTGGTGACATAAAAATGGATACTTGAAGACGCTTGTCTTTGAAGTATTCTGTTTCTTCAACTTCTTCAATAACAACAACTTTTCCGTCTGCTGGTGCTACGACTTCATTTTCCGATGCAGTAACTTTTCTTATTGGATTTCTAAAAAATTGTAGGATTAGGAAAAAGAAAATTATAGAAGCTATAAGCGTAATTGTATTGAGCCATTCTATGCCAAAATAGGCAATAGCATAGTTTAACCCTAAGAGTATTACTATTGTTGTGAGAATTATTCTGTATCCTTCTTTGTGAATGAGTTTCATAAAATGAAAAATTTGAAAATATAAACTATTGGTATCACGAATAAGACGCTATCAAATCGGTCTAAAATACCGCCATGACCTGGTAATATATTGCCGCTATCTTTGATGTTTGCTGAGCGTTTTAACATGGATTCTATTAGGTCCCCAATTACTGAGCTTATACATACTAATACTCCAAGGACTAGCCACATGTAGATGTTCATTATGGGAAAAAATTGACTTAAGATAGATGAACCTATAATGCATAGCACTAAGCCACCAGCAACACCTTCCCATGTTTTCTTTGGCGAGATGCGTTCTAGTAATTTATGTTTTCCAAAGTTTATGCCAGCAAAATAACCGCCAACATCGCTCAGCCATACTAAGATAAATAGGCTTAGAATTAAGTGATAGCTGTATTGATTGTTTGTGTCGAAAGCTAAAAATGTAAGTAATGATAGTGGTAATGCTACATAAATTACCCCTAAAATCGTAGAGCCAATATTCACGAAGCTAATTTCTTTATTTCTAAAAAGTTCTACAGCAAATAACAGAAAGGCAAGAGCTAAAACTAAATTGAGAGTGAAAAAGCTCATTTTTTCATTTACATGTAGTAAATAAGACGAAAAATATAGACCTAAAGACATAATAAATCCTAGATTTTTATGAGGGATTATGTCTTTTTTTTCTACTAATTGATAAAATTCTTTAAGACCTAGTACTAACACAATAAAGAAAAAGATATAGAAAGTATTATAGTTAATTACAAGACTTGCTATTAGTGTAAGTCCATAAAGTAAACCCGTAATGGTTCTAGTTATTAGGTTACTTTTCGACATCGTTTAATATTTCTTGAGCTCTTTCAAAATCAGATTCTAGAACTTTTAGTTCCGCTTCGCCAAAGTTTAAGTAAGATGAATCTATTTTGTTGATGATTACAGACTGAATATCGTTTTCCAACAATTTACCTTTTATGAGATTGAGTTGATAAGGTTTACTTGTCTTCACTAGCGTTGTCCACTTGTTTTGGCTCATCTTTTTTAGATTTAGCTTTTCTTTTTTTTGGTTTAGGTTTTTCTTCCTTGATTTCTTCTTTGTCCCATGGTCGTGGTCCAAATATAGCCAATAAATCTTCTTTAAAGATAACCTCTTTCTCTAAAAGTAATTCAGCGAGTTTAGTGAGTTTGCTTTTGTGTTTTTTTAGCAACTTGATAGTTTCTTGATAACAATCTTCAACAAGTTTACTAACTTCATCGTCTATCAGTTTTGCTGTAGATTCACTGTAAGGTTTATTGAAGCTTTCTCTACCGCTTGAATCATAAAAACTAATATTTCCGACCTTGTCACTAAGCCCATATACAGAAACCATTGAATAGGCTTGTTTAGTAACCTTTTCTAAATCGCTAAGGGCTCCAGTTGATATCTTATTGAAAATGATTTTTTCTGCTGCTCTACCTCCTAATGCAGCACACATTTCATGTCTTAGCTGTTCTGTCGTTGTCAGTTGTCTTTCTTCTGGCAAATACCAGGCAGCACCTAGTGAACGACCTCTAGGAACAATGGTTACTTTTACTAGTGGAGATGCAAATTGCATAAACCAACTAACTGTAGCGTGTCCAGCTTCGTGAAATGCTACTGTTCTTTTTTCATCTTTTGAGATGATTTTATTCTTCTTTTCCAAACCGCCAATGATTCTGTCTACGGCATCTAGAAAGTCTTGTTTTTCAACGATTTTTTTATTTTTTCTAGCTGCTATTAAAGCGGATTCATTACATACATTAGCAATGTCTGCACCAGAAAAACCCGGAGTTTGTTTAGACAAAAAGTCTACATCCACATCTTTAGCTAATGTTAATGGTTTTACGTGAACTTCAAAAATTGCTTTTCTTTCATTAAGGTCTGGCAAATCCACAAAAATTTGTCTGTCGAAACGACCTGCTCTTAATAGTGCCCTATCTAAAATGTCAGCTCTGTTGGTAGCACCTATTACAATTACTCCTGAGTTAGTTCCAAAACCATCCATCTCAGTAAGTAGCTGATTTAATGTGTTTTCTCTTTCATCATTACCACCAGTAATATTACTCTTGCCTCTAGCTCTACCAATAGCATCAATCTCATCAATAAAAATGATTGAGGGTGACTTTTCTTTGGCTTGTTTAAATAAATCCCTAACTCGTGAAGCCCCTACACCAACAAACATTTCTACAAAGTCTGAGCCAGATAGAGAGAAGAAAGGCACTTGTGCTTCGCCAGCAACAGCTTTTGCTAACAAAGTTTTTCCTGTTCCTGGAGGGCCTACAAGAAGTGCTCCTCTTGGTATTTTTCCTCCTAAAGCAGTATATTTTTTCGGGTTTTTAAGAAAATCTACAATTTCCTCAACTTCTTCTTTAGCACCTTCTAATCCGGCTACATCTTTAAAGGAAACATTAACTTTAGTTTTGTCAAATAGAGTAGCTTTTGATTTGCCAATATTGAATATCTGACCACCAGCTCCACCTGCACCTCCACTCATTCTTCTCATGAAAAATATCCAAATGGCAACCATTATAAGAATTGGGAAAATCCAACTAAACGCATCGCCAATAACATCTTTTTGGGTGGTATATTTTATCTCAACCCTATCTTCTTCTTGAAAGTCCTTTTGTGCTTCTTTTAGCTTTTCTTCAAGGTTGTCAGGAGATGAAATTTGAAAAAAGTAATGTGGACCTTCTTCATTGACTGCATTTCCAAATGATTTCTTACTTATATCTTCGTATTTATCACGCTTGAGGAATTCTTTTTTGATATAGATTTGAGCAATATCTCTGTTTACAACAACAATTTTTTCTACTTCTTTGCTCTGAAGCATTTTTCTATTGAATTCTTGCCAAGAAGTCTCAGATGTTGTATTCACATTCAAAATTTGAATGCCAAAAAATAATACAGCTATGATAGCATAAATCCAATAAAAATTGAATTTGATTCCTTTAGGCTCTTCTTTTTTATTTTTCATTGTCTATGCAGTTTCTTTTATAAGCTGAATATCAGCATCGCCCCATAATTTTTCAATATTGTAATAATCTCGGGTTTCTTTTTGGAAAATATGAGCTACTACATTCCCATAGTCTAATAGTATCCAGTCACCGTTAGTTAATCCTTCTTTATGCCATGGTTTTTCTTTAATTGATTTTAGTGTTTCTTCTATTACAGAATCAGCTATGGCTGAGGCATGAGTGCTAGAAGTACCGTGGCAAATGATGAAAAAATCACAAACGGATGTTTCAATATTTCTTAAATCAAGACTCACAATTTCTTTAGCTTTTATTTCTTGCATCCCTTCAATAATGATGTTGGCAAGAATATCTGATGTTTTTAGCTCTTTTTTTATGCTCATTAAAACGTTTAGAAATTATGATTCTTATTAAGGGGCAAAAATACAGAAATTTATCCGTTAATTTGTCTTATGGATTGCTTGTTTGTTGGACAACATATTATTGAACTTTCTTCTGTTGATTCCACCAATAACTATTTGATTGATTTGTCCCAAAATATATCCTTGGTTGAAGGAACAGTCGTTATAGCCAAAGAACAAACAGCAGGTAAAGGTCAAAGAAATAATCGCTGGTCTTCTGAAGTTGGCAAGTCGCTGTGTATGAGTGTTTTACTAAAGCCTAAATTAGATATTAGTCAACAGTTTTTGTTCAATAAGTTTATCGCTTTATCCTTGTGCCAAGCTCTTAACAATTATTCTCTTACTACTAAAATAAAATGGCCTAACGACATACTTATAGATAGTAAAAAAGTGGCAGGAATTCTTGTTGAAAATTCAATTCGAGCTAGTAATATTGAAAAAAGTGTAGTTGGCATAGGAATAAATATCAATAATAATATCAGTCAATTACCAGCAGCTACGTCTATGGCTGAGTGTCTAAAAACAATCCCGACTATTTCAGAATTATTAGAGTTAATCTGTAAGAATATTGAGAAAAATTATTTTTTACTTAAACAAAAGCCCTTAATGATTAATGAGCTTTATCACCAAAATTTATATCAAAAGGGTGAGGTTCAAAAATTTTCTAAGAATGGCGAGACTTTTGATGGTATTATAAATTCTGTCAATGAGAATGGTCAACTGCTTGTAGAAGTCAATGGTCGTTTAGATTTCTACAATATGGGTGAAATAAAATTTATGATTTAATTTCTTTTAGTTTTTCAGTCAGCAGGTTTAAAAAATTACCTAATGGTTTGGCTACCATCATTTTCATCATTGGATTTAGTTCTGCTTCAAAATGAAATTGAGCAATACATTGAGTTTCATTTACCTTTTCTAAAGAACATGATAGGGTAAAGGGTAACTTTCCATCTTCAGCTTTCATTTTAACACTAGAAAAAGGTGTTCTTTCGTAAATTTTAAGGTTAATGGTTGGCATACCTTGTATGCTAAAAGAACAACTGTCTTGGGTAATTTTTACGTCTTGTACCTGTGGTGGCATTAGGGTCGCAAAATTGGTAAAATCACTAATGAAGTTAAAAATTTCTTCATCGGATTTATTGATAGTAACAGCTTGACTTTCTATTAAACTCATTTATTCCAATTTGAAGGGTCTTCTCGCCATACTTTTAGCATTTCAACATCGTCCTTGGTGATATATTTTGTTTCTAATGCTTGATCTATTAACGTGTCATAATCACCAAGTGTGAATAACTCGCAATATGCTTCTTCAAAGCTTTTTTTAGCGTGTTCAAAGCCATAGCTAAAGATAGCTCCCATGCCATTTACTTTTAAGCCGCCATCTCTTAGTGCTTGAACAGCTGCCAAACTACTTTTACCACTGCTTATTAAATCTTCAATGACTACAACTGTCTGCCCACTTTCTACCTTGCCTTCAATAAGATTTTTTCGACCATGTTCTTTAGCTGATGCTCTTACGTAAACAAAAGGAACGCCTAGTTCTTGAGCAACTAAAACACCATGTGCAATAGCACCTGTAGCTACGCCAGCAATTACATCAGGCTTACCATATCTTGTAATAACACCTTCCACCAAATGTTGACGTATAAAGGTTCTTACCTCAGAATGAGAAAGACTAATTCTATTGTCACAGTAGATAGGAGAGTGCCAGCCAGAGGCCCAGACAAATGGTTCATCAGGATTAAGAATAATAGCTTTGATTTGCAATAATGATTTTGCAACTTGCTTGGCAGTTTCAATGTCTAAAATCATGGTGCTAATGTATGAAGTTTTTATAAATCATCATTCCTTAATTTTATCTAATTCTGTGGCAAAACCCACCTACACTCAATACGATTATAATGAATCGTTTAATTGGGCTGATTTTATAAAAACTATACCACAAAAAGGCACTTTAAAATTATGGGTAAAATCTGATGATATTGAGTCATCTTGGCGTAGCTTCAAAGCAGAGTTTGAACTTATTGTAGCAGCTGGTGGTTTAGTAAAAAAACACCAAGATTATCTATTTATATACAGAAATGGTAAATGGGATTTGCCTAAAGGAAAGTTAGAAAATAATGAAGATGTTGCCGAATGTGCTTTAAGAGAAGTTGAGGAGGAGTGTGGCATTAAAGACTTGGTCCTTGAACACAAGCTGATTCAAACCTATCACACATATTCTATGAATGGTAAAATGGTGCTAAAAGAAACACACTGGTATCTCATGAATTCTACTTATTCTGGTGTATTTGTTCCGCAAACTGAGGAGGGTATAGAAAGAGTAGAGTGGAGAAGTAAAAACGATATTCCTGAATTGATGAAAAATTCTTATTCTAGCGTTAAAAAAGTAATTGATTCGGAAAGAAATTAAAGATTGATTTCTTCAGGAACAAATTGACTTACATCACCACCATTTTTGATAATATCTCTTACTAATGTTGAGCTGATGTGTGAGTATTTGGCTTCTGTTATAATAAAGATAGTTTCTATGTTATTTTGCATAGAATGATTCATTTGAGCTATTCCTTTTTCATATTTAAAATCGTGAGAATCTCTCAAACCTCTAAGGATATAATTAGCCTTTACGGCGATACAATGGTCAATAGTCAGCCCTTCGTATCTCATTACTTTTACTTTGTCTTCTTTAGCGAATACATTTTCAATCCATTGCACTTTTTCTTGAATGGAGAAGTAATCATTTTTAGATGAATTAATACCTATACTAATTATAATTTCATCGAAAAGAGGTAGGGCTCTATTCACAATGGACTGATGTCCTTTTGTGAAAGGAGAAAAGGAACCAGGAAAAACTGCTATTTTTTTTGTCATGCGTTAAAGTTAAAAAAACTAAACATTACTCGACCATATTGACGTACATTTTTAAAATAATCATTATCACTAAAGTCTGTGTATTTATCATGCTCAATCACTAATGTTCCTTCGTTCTCTAAAACGTCTTTAGAAAAAATAAGTTTAGGAATATCTTTTATCCTTTCGAGGTTATATGGAGGGTCAGCGAATATGAAATTGTATTTTTCCTTATTGGACTTAATAAACCTAAAGACATCGGATCGAATGACTTTATGGTGTAAGCCCAATTCTTTATTGGTTCTTTTTATAAATTGAATACAATTAAAGTCGAGGTCAACAGAAGTAATTTGTGGACAACCTCTGGAGGCAAATTCATAGCCAATATTTCCTGTTCCAGCAAAAAGTTCTAAAAGTTTAATTTCTTCAAAGTCTATGGAGTTGTTGAGTATATTAAATAGACTCTCTTTAGCAAAATCTGTTGTTGGTCTGACGGGTAAACTTCTTGGAGCAACTATGGATTTACCTTTATATTTTCCGCCAATTATTCGCACAGGTGTTGGTGTAAAAGTGTGTAATACTCGTGTTCTAAAATAGAATCTATATTTGGACTTAAATTAACACTTCGTTTTGCAAACTTGACATGGCGTACGTAAGTATAGGCTAACTCATAAAATTCGGAGTCTTTTTTAACATCGCCCATCAATTCCAGTAAAATATGTTCAGGGTTTAATTCCAATTGTTCGCAAACAAATAGTATATAGTAGATGCAATCGTGAGCTGTCTTATAGTTAAATACATTGAAATATAAGAGTTTCGAATGGTCAATGACTGTAATGTGCATTTGCTTGTAATCAACATTGACAATCATAGTTTTACCTTCACTATTTTTATGTTGGGCTAACATATTAGGAAGATGTATTGAACTGAAGTGTTTTAAATTACTTTTAGGAAAGAAAGTTGTAATGATGTCTTGTTCAGCTTTGGATATTCCGTAAACGGCATAACTTCCTATGGGTTTAACTTCATCTGCTAAACTATCTAGTTGTTCTGTTCTAATATGATTCAATTCTAAGTACTTCTTTCTATCCTCATTTTTGTAAAGCGAGGCAGGTACTAAGGTGTACTTTTTAGTGCTAATAGTGATGTTTGTTGAAGCATACTCTTGAGATAACCACTTGTTTTTTTCTATACTTTTTTCAAGTTGAGACAATGAATCTTTATACGATTCTAAAGCTAAAATTTCTGCGCTATTTCTTATGCAAAAAGAAAATCCATTCAAGCCAATTTGAATGGATAAATGACAATCTTTAATAGATTGCAATTCTAAGGATTTTGTATCAATTAGAGAATGATTTGGTTTATTCGCCCCAGTTTCCATTGATTGATGCGTCTGACATAGAGCCTACTCTTAAGGTATTGTCTAAGTCAATTCCTTTGTTTGTAGCGTCTAATCCGTTAAGGAAAGTACCAAAAGTTGTAGATACCTCAAATACTTGAACGACAACTTTACCTTTTTCGATAGTTCCTGATTCTATACTAAACGTTTCATCAGAAAAAGGCACCATTGATAACTTTTCTAAATCAAAAGGAAATCTATTATCTCTAGTATCTAAATAATCTTGATTATAAATAGTTTGATAAACTGGCACAAATACAGTATCTCTACTTATTATTCCAGCCATAAGTGCTTGGTCTTCAGTTAGAGAGTCAGGAGTTTCGCCGATAGCCTTTACAACTGCTAAAGAATCATTTTTTACAAAAGACAATAAGCTGTTAAAATCACCAGCATAAACTCTGTATTTGTCTTTAAAGGCTATTTGTGCAGTTCGAATATCTTTTAAATCCTGAATAACTGCGGATTTACGGAAGTTAGTTTCTTCCTGAAATTCTTTCAAACTGATTGGACTTCTGTATACTAGCCAAGCTAATATTATAATAACGGGCCAAAGTATTAATTGTGTTGTTTTTCTATTCATGATTCTTCAAATAAGTTAGCACTGGCAAAGCTACAATTTTTTTAAGGATATTTTGGTAGTTTTGTATCTACTTCATAATACCAATGAATAGCACAAAATTAATCCAACTTTTAAATAATAAATTCCCTTTTGAGCCGACCTCTCAACAATCCGAGCTTATAAATCAGTTATCCGAATTTGTAGAAAATTCATCTTCCAACAGTTTGTTTTTACTGAAAGGTTATGCTGGGACAGGCAAAACAACCCTTGTAAGTTCACTAATAAATAGTTTATGGTCTGTAGGTAAAAAAGTAGTTTTACTAGCGCCAACAGGTCGAGCAGCTAAAGTATTGTCTGTGTACTCAAAGAAAAGTGCTTTTACGATTCACAAAAAAATTTATTGGATGCGTACCAATTCTCAAGGTAATACCTATGTTACTTTACAAGAAAATAAGCATACCAATACTATTTTTGTAGTAGACGAGGCTTCAATGATTCCTGATGCCTCGGATAAAGGTTTTGGTGGGAGGGTGCTACTTGACGATTTAATTGAGTACGTTTATTCTGGCGTAATGTGCAAGTTAATTTTAATTGGTGATACAGCTCAATTACCTCCTGTAAACCTTGATATTAGTCCTGCTCTCGATGAAAATTTATTAGGCATTACCTACAGAAAAGATGTTTATTCTGCAGAATTGACTCAAGTTGTTCGGCAACAATCATCTTCTATGGTTTTAGAAAACGCTACTCATTTACGAGATAAAATTAGTGCTAATGATTTTGACTTACCACATGTCAAGTGCAATAGCGAGGTGGTGAGATTAGATGTTGGAATGGATATCCAAGAAGCTTTGGAAGACGCCTATTCTATTAGTGGTGTAGAAGGGACAGTTGTAATTTGCCGTTCCAACAAAAGAGCTAATTTATACAATCAACAAATAAGAGCCCGCATTAGAGGATTAGAAGATGATATATCTACCGGCGATTTTTTGATGGTGGTAAGGAATAATTATTTTTGGTTACCTGAGGGAAGTAAGGCTGGCTTTATTGCCAATGGTGATATGGTTGAGGTTATGAGAATTTATGAAATCAATGAGTTGTATGATTTCAGATTTGCAAGAATATCTGTTCGCTTAGTAGATTATCCAGATGAAGAAAATTTAGAATGTATAGTCTTATTAGATACCTTAACATCAGAGACTCCCGCTATGACTTACGAAGAATATAAAAAATTGTACGATGAGGTGGCTAAAGATTATGCAGATATCCCAAAACGAGCTCAGCGTAATAAAGAGATTAAGCAAAACCCATATTTTAACGCCTTGCAAGTCAAATTTGCATATGCTATTACGTGCCATAAATCTCAAGGGGGACAATGGGAAAATGTCTTTGTTGAACAGGGCTATTTTACTTCTGATATGCTAAGCAAAGAATACTTTAGATGGTTGTATACCGCCCTTACAAGAACAACAAAAAAGTTACATTTGATAAATTTTAAAAAAGAATTTTTTGAATAATTGATATGAAAAAAATAGTTTCAAAACTGATACTATATATTATGGGTTGGAAGGTGGTGAGTGATATTCCCACTCAGAAAAAGTACGTTATCATTGTCTCTCCTCATACTAGCAATTGGGATTTCATTATTGGCAGATGTTTTGGATATATGCTTGAGATAGAAGCCAAATATCTTGGTAAAAGTCAATTGTTTCGCTTTCCCTATGGTTGGATTTTTCGCCTGTTGGGTGGTATTCCTGTGGATAGGTCTAAACATAATAATCTCGTCGCTTATGCTATCGAATTGTTTAAATCTTCTGATGGATTAGTTTTAGGACTTGCACCTGAAGGTAGTCGTTCAAAAGTAGAAAAATGGAAACTTGGATTTTATCACATTGCAGTTGGTGCTAATATACCCATAGCACTTGCCTATCTTGATTATGCAAAAAAAGAAGCAGGTATAGGTGAAATGTTTCAACCAAGTGGAGAAATCCAAAAAGACCTTCAAAAAATAGAAGACTTTTATAAAGGTATTTCTCCTAAATATTCAGAAAAATACAATTCTAAAATATTTTAACTCTTTTACAGATTATTGAGAAGTACTTCTAGCTCAGCTTCAGTTACTGATGTAAGTGCGCTAATAACTTCCACATGGTCTTGTGTAATAGTGCTTGTTACAAAGTTGTAAAAGAATGTTCCATCACTTTCCGAAATGACTACAAAGGTAACCTCCATACCAACTGGTGTTGAGTAAGATGCTCCCAAATCGAATGTACCATCTGCATCGTAGTCACTAAGACTTGCTACTGAATTAATATCGCTATAATAAATGAAAACAGCCGAATTGTCTCCGTTAAAAGTATCAGGTAAAACAACCTCAACTTGTGTTAAAGGGTCGGCAGAGTTATAGAAGTAGTCGCAGTTTATCCAACCAATCGAATCTATTTCAAAGTCAAAGCTGAAGAAATCTTCAAAAAATGTAGAATCCTGTCCATTGCCATTAGTATTGGTGATAACGGTATCATCTTCACTTTCGTCCCAACCGAATCCACCTTGATTGTCAAAACTACCATCGAAGAAATCCATAGGAATATAGTTGTCAGTCGGAATACTTACCATTACAGGGTTGCTATCGTTGATGCTGAGTTGTTGGCCATTTTGAGTGGCGTTTAAATAAACAACACCGCCAGAAACGAGTAGTCGCCCGCTATGAGTAAATGTTGGTCGATTTAACAGCATCATTTCTTTTTTAGTTAATGCTTCAACTAGCTCAATGTTAAAACTTCCATTTACTGGATTGCCTAGAGTGTTGATGAAAGTATTTGAGCCAAAGGTATAGACAATACCTTTGTCTGAGGTAATACTTTGGTTAGATGCAGAGCTATTAACATTAATGGTTTGAGTTGCTTCATCTAAATTATCCTCAAAGAATTTGTTGATTTGACTTGAGTTTGGAGTAGTGTTTATATTAGAAGGTATTATTATTGTTTCAGTTTCTTTTTCACATGAAAAAAAGAAAAACACAGAAAATATCACTAAAAGAGGAATTGAAAAATACTTCATAATATTATTTATTTGAATAAGTTAAACTTTGACAAGGTATAAAAAATTTATGATTTTAATCAAAAACCTTATCAATGGTCTTACTACTTCAAAAAAAATATCCCATCAATTCTGATGGGATATTAAAGAAAAAAACAAATTTGAGTTTACTCAATAATTAATTTTTTAGTTTGAATACTATTGTTGAATTTAATTTGAATGAGATACATTCCTTTTGCTAAGCTTTTTGAATCAAATTTGACTTTGTTATAACCTCTGTCTAAAGGCAGATTTACCTTTCGACTGAGATTGTCCAAGATTATGATATCGGCTTGTTCGATATCCTCTCCTTCAATTGTAAAGCTATTTCTAGTGGGGTTTGGATACAATGAAATATCTTCCGATATATTTAACTGTTCGTAAGTTAAGGGTGAGCCAACCGTAAATTTAAAATTGATGTTGTCTCCAAAGTCTGGTTCAAAATTTTTGACCAGTGACCCTCCATTTTTATACAATCGACAAAAACCAATTCCGTCATTATTAGCCCAAAAGTCAATACCATCATCACCTGAATCATCGACTCTAAATGTGTAGCATCCATAGGCTAATTCTATGGTATCTTTATATAATGTTCCATTACTCATATTATCTCTTGATAAAATGACATTATTTTCTGAATCTAGTATTTTCCAACTACTTTCATAGGCTGCATTATTCGTTCTAAAAAATATGACTAACTCTTCAGGCATTACCTCTGGAATATCAAATTTTGATTTATATGTATTATTAAACTCATATTCATCTTGACCTCCATTAGGCGATTCAACACTAGCATAAAAAACATTATCACTTGCATTTACACTTGACCATAAGGCTAATGATGATGGCAAGCTTACCACTTCACTTTCATCAAATTTTAAGTTACCTGTCCAATTGTAGGTAAGAGGGTTGGTAGAGTTATTTACCCAATATTTAATCTTTAGTGAGGTTAGAATAGTTTTTCCTGTATTTTTTATTACAACTTTTGGAGTGTGACAAATGGAATTATTACGGCTAAATTCAACTCGGTTTGATGGCTCTTGTACCTCGACAATACTTGCGTCTAAATCAAAGTTGATATCTCCATAGGTAATTAATTGATTGTTTATTATATAATTGGAAGTTCCGCTAGCGTTTAATACGCCGTAATCTATAGTTACATTTTGACCTGGGCTAACCATAGGTGTAATATCGTAGTGTTGAATGTCCGTTGGGCTGCCAGGGCACCATCCAGCCCTATCGTAAATCCATGTTCCACCTTGAGGATAGATAGGATTTTCAGCACATTCTTTCCATACTTGCCAATTAAATTCACTACTGCCACCATTGATATTTATGTAGTGTTGTCTTCCTATAAATTCACCTTCTTGACCATGTCCTGTTATAGAAGAACGTATTTTAAAATATTTAGCTAACGGATTTAATTTAGTTTCTCTAGGAGCAAAGAATCGGTCACTTTCTAGATGTATGTAAGACCTAGATTCAGGTCGCCATATTTGATTAAATCCGATAACATCTCTAGGAGGTGTCCCTAGAATAAATAAGAATTTTATATCCATATCCTCCATCCATTGCCCCCCTCTTTCCATAGTCATTCTTTTTTGCCCTTTAAAAATGGGTAAAAAGTCGGTCATATCAAATGTCCATGTTTTACCTTTTGGACCTAAATCTAGACCTAAGCCATAGGGGGTTACAAAAGACATAATCTCAATTTTTGAAGGAAAACGTCTTTGGTATTCTAGGTCGGTTATGGTGTATGTTCCCTCGCTAGAAATAGTATTGCTTGATAATATATTGCCCGTTATTGCATCATACACATTTTGTTCAGTTGCTTCCCAAAGGAAAGTTTCAGAAACGACTTCAACTTCATCGTGTATTTGAGTGCCAATATTTTGTGTTATTGTATAGTTTTTTACCAAATTAGGTTGTCTCATTATAGAGTCATATACGCTTGTTTGATTAACAGATAAATCGTAATCGCCTCTTAAAAGTGTAATGTTAGGTCTGTTGTTGTCATTACTAAAAAAGCGATTGAGCTCATTTCCTCTTATAAAGTTCCAAAAATGTGGTGAATTTCCTTCAGCTATGATATTGCTATTGGATTCATCTGTTAGTTGGGTGCTATTGCCTTCATCTATTTTTAGGTAGGATTTGAGGTTTGAGTAGTAGGGATGTGTGTTGTCAACATTGATATTTTTCCAAGCATTGATTTCTGTTTGTGATAGTTCTTTATCCCAAATTCTTAGTTCATCAATAAGTCCTTTGTAGTTTAAATTGCCATTTTTATCAGCACCCAAAATAATTTTGTTAATGTTTATAGGTTTTGTTTTATCATTTCCATTATGCCATTCTATACCGTTAAGGTATATTTTCATAGATCCAGTATTAGTGTTTTTAGTAAACGCCCAATGATTCCACTGTCCTTCAAACTCATTTTCAGATGCAGCTTTTAAAATTCTATCATAATTATTTCCTGAATTACCGCAATCAAAATATACATTGCTGTTGCTCCATGGCAAATGAAAATTTAATGTTCTTTGACCATTACTATCAATAGCTTCAATAATGGAAGTATTTGTAGGCATTAAATTTGGAATTCCATTTGCCCAAAAAGAAACGGTAATTTCATTTTGAATAGAAGATAGGTTGTCAATTGGAATTTCTGCATTTCCACCAAAAGATGTATTGATATGATAGCCATTATTCGTAAATATGCCTAAATTGTTAGAAGGCGTACTTGTTAGCTGTATGTCATTTGTTGGTGTTGAGTTTGTAAAGGAGAATTCAACGATAAGATTATCTGTGCCATTCCATTCAAATGGGGTTTCAAATTGAAGTCTATTTTCACCAACTTGAAAGTTAAACACATCATCAAAAAATACTTGGCTAAGCCCATCTGTTATTGGGTTGTTAGCTAAAATTTCATTGTCGCTTGTTGATTTCAATTTTAGCCTTAGAAAATGTATAGTGCCAGAGTTATTGGCATTAACTATAATTCCATCTATTTCGCCTGCAGAAAATCCAGCTGCTATAAGCTCATTCGCTGTATATAAGTATTGTGATTTTCCTGATTTATTAGAGCCATTCAAAGTAGAGTTTGAACTAGTATTACCATTGAGGAGGTCGTAACTGTTTTCTGATAAAATATTGTTAAGTGTTACAGTGTTTTCTTCATATTGGTATAAGTCGTAAATTTCTTGTGAGGTGTAAGAAAAATTTGTCCCACTAAAGTTTGAAATGACATAATTAGGGTGAGTATATGTAACTGAGTCTGTTCGTGTTGAGTCGTGTAAGTAAGTATTGCAAGACGAATCCCACTCACCACAACCTTGATCTCTATTACTCGAATTGGAAACTAAATTGTTTTTACAACGCATGTTGTACAACATCAACACTTTTTCGATGGGTTGGTCTGGTAAAATTGAAAAATCAATAATTGTATCTCTAATACCTGGAGACCATTGGTTAACGCCGTAGGTTTGAGAATAGTTAAAAGATTCGATGACAATTGTGTCGCCTACATTTTGAGCATACACACACATTTGCATTATAGATAATGCAGAGATAAGGAGGATAATTTTTTTCATATTTAAAAGGGTTTATAAAATGTGATAAGCCACATTTCATAAACCCAAAATTATAAAAAATAATCCGTATTAGGATTATAAAAAAATATCTAAGCCATTTTAGCTTTTAAACCCTTGTCTAAAGCTTCTAAAAACTCTTCTGTAACAACATAATGACTTTCGTTCAAGTCTTTGCCATGAATACATAAAGCTAAATCCTTTGTCATTACACCACTTTCGACAGTTTCTACACAAACATTCTCTAGAGTTTGGCAGAAGTCAATAAGTGCTTGATTATTATCTAGTTTACCTCTAAAAGCTAAGCCTCTTGTCCATGCAAAAATAGAGGCAATAGGGTTAGTAGAAGTCTTTTTACCTTGCTGGTGCTGTCTGTAGTGACGAGTTACTGTTCCGTGAGCAGCTTCAGCTTCCATCACATCGCCTTCAGGGGTTACTAGTGTTGAGGTCATTAGTCCTAGTGAGCCAAAGCCTTGCGCTACTGTATCAGATTGAACATCACCGTCATAATTTTTACAAGCCCATACAAAAGCGCCATTCCATTTCAAGGCAGCGGCAACCATGTCGTCAATAAGACGATGCTCGTAAGTTAGTCCAGCCTCATCAAAAGCACTTTTGAATTCATTTTGATATACCTCCTCGAAGATATCTTTGAAACGACCATCGTAAGCTTTTAGGATAGTATTTTTTGTGGAAAGATATAATGGCCAGCCTTTAGCTAGTGCTTGATTAAAGCAAGAACGTGCAAAACCATAGATAGATTCATCGGTATTATACATACTCATAGCTACACCACCTTGCCCTTCATATTGATAAACCTCCCAGCTGACTTCTTCTCCGTTTTCAGGAGTGAATGTCATTGTTAGTTTACCTTTGCCTTGGATTACAGTATCGGTAGCTTTGTATTGGTCTCCAAAAGCGTGACGTCCAATGCAGATAGGTTTGGTCCAGTTAGGCACTAATCGTGGTACGTTTGAGCAGATGATAGGTTCTCTAAATACAGTACCACCTACGATATTTCTTATAGTACCGTTTGGTGAGCGCCACATTTTTTTAAGTCCGAATTCTTCCACTCTTGCTTCATCTGGAGTAATGGTAGCGCATTTGATACCTACTTTATACTTCTTAATAGCATTAGCAGCATCAACAGTTATTTGGTCATCTGTATTGTCTCGACTTTCCATTCCTAAATCATAATATTTGATATCTAAATCAAGATAAGGAAGGATTAATTTGTCTTTGATAAATTTCCAAATGATGCGCGTCATTTCATCGCCATCCAATTCTACTACTGGGTTGTCAACTTTTATTTTACTCATGATAATTTTATTCAATTTTTAAGTGTGCAAATTTACTATTTAGTATCCGAATACGTCTTCTAAAGACAAGAATTTTACATCGCCATATTCTTTCAGGGCATCGATGTTTAAATCATCTTTATTTCCTAGTACTAAAATGGTGTAATCGTTACCACTGATGTGCTCGTTGTGGAAATTAGTTAAGTCTGACATTTCGAACTTGTTGATATTGTCAAAAATATCTTTTCTAGAGTCGTAATCGTAGCCCAGTCTTTTAGCCGATTCGTAGTTGAAAAGCACACGGTCTTTGGTAATACGTTCTGTACGAATCTTTTGAATGACTGCCTCTTTAGCATTTTCTAAATTAGCTTCTGCTTCAGGTATAGTTGTTAGCAGTTCTTTCATGCCCACCATAGCTTCTGCCAATTTATCGGCTTGAGTTCCTATATAGGCAGTTACATAATGCGATTTGTCATTTTCTCTAGGTGTACTGTAGGCACTATATACCGAATAAGCTAGAGCTTTAGACTCACGTAAAGTTTGGAAAACAATACTTCCCATACTTCCACCAAAGTATTCGTTATGAAGTTTGATAAGAGGCATTTTTTCAGCATTGAATGCTTGACCTTTAGCTACCATTAATATTTCGGCTTGTTTCATATCGTAGTCGATAACATAAACCGATGTTTTGTTGATGTCCAATTCTTTAAAATCCTCTACTTCTTGAATTGGGTTCAATTCAGAAGGAATAGGGTGTAATTCGGCGATACTTTTTTCTGTTTCTTCGAATGATTTTGGTCCATAATATAAAACACGGTGCTCATAAGAAGTCAAGTTTCGGATAATATCAATCAACTCGTCTGAAGTAATTGCCATTATTTCCTCGTCAGAAAGCGTATTAGTAAACGGATTGACTGGACCATACTTGGCATAATTGCTCATACCACTGTAAAGAATAGTTTGCTTGTTGAGTTTAGCATCAGCTCTCTTTTTAAGGGTATTCATTTTGAGGTTTTCTAATGCTTCTTCATTGGCAACTACATTGGCAAGTAATTTTTCGAAAAGCTTTACAGACTCTTCAAAATTATCATCAAGACCTGTTAAAGAGATGTAGCTTTGTTCGTTTTGGCTACTTACCGATAATTCGCAACCTAATTTATAAAACTCTTCTTTTTTCTTAGCTGGACTCATATCTTCAGTACCTAAGAAGTTGAGGTAGTCAATAGCCATGCTTAGTTTTTTGCTGTGATTTTTGCCTCTATCGCTGATATAGAATAGTTTAAATCTGCTATTTTCTTTGTTTTGCATGTACAATAATGGTACGCCGATGTCAGCTTGTTTTATGTCACTTTCATAATCTAAGAAGTCAGGCTCTATATTGGGCACTTCTTCTTCAAAGATTTTAGACAAGAACTCCGATTGAGAATCTCTATTAACTTCAACAGGGGTGATGGCAGGTTTACTTACTTTAATAACTCCAGTATCTTCGCCTAAGTTTTTACGGACATAAACATAATTGTCTTGGTAGTATTTTTTAGCTACCTCCATGACTTCTTCTTTGGTAATACTTTCTAGTACTTCCATTTCTTTAACGTAGTCTTTCCATTCGATACGTTGAATAAACGATTGTACAAATTCATTGGCTCTACTTGAGTTGCTTTCGTAAACTTTAATTTTTGAAAGTTTCATATCGCTAATAATAGCTGGTAAAAGCCAATCTGGGAAATCACCATTTTTAACTTTTTCTACTTCGGCGATAAGCAAGTCTTTCAATTCGTCTAAAGATTGCCCTTGCTTTGGAGAACCATATAAAATATGCGTACTGTAGTCTGATAGGATGTATGGGAAACAACTGGCTTGAAGTACTTTTTGTTGCTGGTTCAAGTTAAGGTCAATAAGACCTGCTTGACTATTACTTAACACCATATCAATAATTCGCATTACTTGTGTTTCTCTATCCTTGACGCCTGGGAAACGATAGCCTAAGTAAATTCTTTCTGTTTCAGGACCGAAAACATCTTTTATAATTGGTTCGGATATGGGTTCTTCAACGCCAGGTGCGAACTCTGGGTCGTCTTTTCTTTCATAAGCACCAAACTTTTGGTTAACCCAATTGATTACCGAATCAGGGTTAAAATCTCCTGACATACATATAGCCATATTGTTTGGCACATAGTTTTTGTTGAAATATTTTCTAATCTCCGAAAGAGAAGGATTCTTAAGGTGCTCAATAGTACCTATGGTAGTTTGTGTTCCATAGGTATGTTTTTGGAAAAGACCTTCTAATAATGCCTCAAACATTTTACGACCGTCGCTATCTAATCCTCTGTTTTTTTCTTCGTAAACAGCCTCTAGTTCAGTGTGAAAGAGACGAAAGACTGGCATACGAAAACGCTCAGACTCTATGTCTAACCATTTTTCTAATTGATTGGAAGGTATATCATTGACATAAACGGTTGCCTCGGCAGAGGTGTAGGCATTGGTTCCTTTAGCCCCTATGTTAGAAACCATTTTGTCGTATTCGTTAGCGATAGCAAATTTGGCAGCTTCTCCAGAAATAGAATCAATTTGAGCCCAAACTCTGTCTCTATTTTCAGTATCATTCATATCAATTTGACGGTACTCTTCATACAAAGCTTCTATTTCTTTAAGCATAGGTTCTTCTTTAGCATAGTCTAAAGATCCATATTTGTCCGTGCCCTTAAACAACATATGCTCTAGATAATGTGCTAAACCTGTGGCATCGGCAGGGTCATTTTTACTACCAGCTCTTACAGCAATATAAGTTTGTACTCTTGGAGCATCCTTATATACTGAAAGGTAAACTTTAAGCCCATTGTCCAAGGTATAAATTCTGGCATTCATAGGATCGTTTTGCACCTTCTCGTAGCTATTCTCTAATTTATTCATGTTTTTATTGACGTTATATCCTATCCATGCTAAAGCGACTAGAATAAGAATAATGGTTAATTTGGATTTCATAGTTTTTTGTTTAGTAATTAGAAGTCTATTTCGAGGTCAAATTTATCCTTTAGATTCAATAAGTCAGGATTTTTTTTGACCATTTTTTTAAATTTATCTTCAGCAGTATAAGCTTTCATTTCTTCTTCTTTAAGAGGTGTAACCTCAACTGTTAAGCTGATGTAATCGTTTTCTAGTTGTGACTTCAGATACCCTAAAAGCTTAGTCTTTTCATCGTTTATCACCTCTTCTTGAACTTTATTGTCTAATGTTATGCACACATTGAAGCTTTCTTTCAATATGGCTTTTTTATCTTTTAGAATAGATAGTAAATTGTGTTTGCCAACGTTCTCTTTTTCATTGGCGTATTGTTCCCATTTTTCGTTGAGGTCTTCTTGTGAAAACGCTTGTTCATTACGCTTTTCTTCTTGGACTACACTATTATCCTTTTTCTCATCTTGTTTTTCTGTTTTAGAATGAGGGTTAATGGAAATGGTCTTTTTCGGAATGTTGTCTTTAAAGTTGACAATTTTAATGGCTTTTGTGGATGTCTTGGGTATGTCAATTTCTACTTTTTCTTCATCTTTTGGTAGGATTGATGGAGTAGCAACTACTTTTTGCTCTTCAATTTCCTTTGTTACTACAGTTTTTACTTCGTTTGACGGCTTTTGCTTAACGACGAAAGTTTTTTTTTCTACTGTAGTATTATCTTCTTTAACGCCACAAATTTGCATTAAGGTAATTTCAACCAACAGACGCTGATTTTTACTCATTCTGTAGTTCAAGTCCACTTTATTGCAAAGTTCAAGAGCCTGTAATAAGTGTTGTTGTTGCCAACTTTGGCTTTGTTCGAGGTATCGCGTTTTGATGCTATCGCCAACTTCCAATAAACTTAGTGTACTACTATCCTTAGCTACCAGTAAATTTCTGAAGTGCATGCCCAAGCCGTTGATAAAATGATGGCCGTCAAAACCGTTATTTAGGATTTCGTTGAATTCGTTGAGTGCCGTAGGAATATCCGAATGATACAAAGCATCAGTTACTTTGAAGTAATAGTCGTAATCAAGTATGTTAAGGTTTTGTATAACGGCTTGATAAGTCAGTTTATCGCCACAAAAACTAATGATTTGATCAAAAATAGATAAAGCATCTCTCAGTGCGCCATCGGCCTTTTGAGCAATGATGTGCAAGGCTTCTTGCTCGGCGTCAATACCTTCATTTTTTGCCACATAAGCCAAGTGCTCAGCGATATCAGCAATTTGTATGCGCTTGAAATCAAATATTTGACAACGTGATAAAATGGTTGGTATGATTTTATGTTTTTCGGTAGTAGCAAGTATGAACAAGGCATGAGCAGGGGGTTCTTCTAAAGTTTTTAGAAAAGCGTTAAAAGCCGCTTGAGATAACATATGTACCTCATCAATGATGTAGATATTGTACTTGCCTACTTGTGGTGCAAAGCGTACCTGATCTACTAACTCACGAATTTTATCCACGCCATTATTGGAGGCAGCGTCCAATTCATGAATGTTGAATGAGTGGTTGTTGTTAAAGCCTTGGCAGGACTCACATTCGTTACAAGCCTCTATTTCTGGGCTAAGATTCATGCAGTTGATGGTCTTAGCTAAAATACGGGCACAAGATGTTTTGCCAACTCCTCGAGGACCACAAAATAAAAAAGCTTGAGCCAAATGGTTGTTTTTGATGGCATTTTTTAAAGTGTTGGTAATGGACTGCTGACCCACTACAGTATCGAATGTAGCAGGGCGGTATTTACGAGCCGAAACAACAAAATTTTCCATCTGATTCATTTGGGAAAACAAATATAATATAATGATTTAAATGTTGAGTTTTAAATTGATATTCTTTAGATTTGGATTGAACAAAATTAAAGAACATGAAAAAAAATGTAACCTACTTATTAGGGGCTGGGGCTAGTGCAAATGGGATGCCAGTCGTTAAAGAAATGAATAATGCTATTTTTAGTGTCATTTCATTACTTGAGAATTATAAACACAGTAAGAATTTTAATGCTAAGGAAGTACTTCAAGTTGGAGATTTAAAATTCACACAAGAAGAGGCAGCAAATACACTTATATCAAATTTAAAAGATATGGTAGAAAGAGTGAGAAAATTTGGACTATCTGTTGACGCATATTGCAAAAGACAACTTGTTAGAAATCAGCCTGTATCTAACGAATTTAAACATACGTATTCAGTAGCTTTAACGATACTTGAAATACGAGGAAAAGAAATTTTCAAAAACAATCAATTGATAAAGAGATTGAGAGAAACTAGATATAAAGATTTTTTTACAGACCAATTGCACGATTATTCGTTAAAAAAAGAGATTAAAATATTAAGTTGGAATTACGATAATCTTATAGAGTCATCATACGAAGAGTTTTTCGAAAACGATTGGGGGCATAAAACATCCTTTTCAAATCTCAAAATGACAACTAAACATAGAAGCTTCGCCCATAATCCACAAATCTTTAAGTTAAATGGTATGCTTGGCTTCTTGGATAGAGAACATAATGAGCATTATTTTACGAATAAACACTCAACAGTCTTGGAAGACTCAATAAAGGAAATCCTAAGAAGATATATGTTTGCGACTGAAAAAAAACTCTACTCTTTATTATCATTTGCTTATGAAGAAGAATGGGGAGGGGAAAACAGAAGCGTATTAAAATCAGCACTAGAACATACTAAAGACACTAATATTCTCGTAATTTCTGGCTACTCAATTCCAAAATACAATCTAGAGATTGACCGTAAGCTAATTAAAAACATGACTAATTTAGAATTCATTTATATACAAGATATTAACGCTGATGAAGTTGTGTCAAAATATAAAGAGTTTATTCATAGTTCACTTGCTGGAATAAAACCAATAAAAGACTGTAGTACACTCTACATGCCTATTGAGCTTATTGTTTCGTCAACGCAACAATAAATTGCTGTTTTTGTATAACTGTTTACATTTCTTTTTAAGAACTTCTTTTTTAATTACTTTTACCACTTAAACTTTAAAAACTTAAAACATGGAAAAAGCAGATTTGTTGCTAGAAAAAGCAATTGATTTCATCACGCATTATGGTCCCAAAGTCTTGGGTGCCTTACTTATTTATTTTATTGGCTCTTGGATAATTAAAAAGTTGCTTTTGGGCTTCAATAAAATTATGAAAAAAACCAAATACGATTTAATTCTTCAAGGGTTTTTTAATAACCTTTTGTCTTGGTCACTGAAAATTATGTTGATACTCTTAGTTATTTCCACCTTAGGAATAGACATAACTACCTTTGCGGCTATCATAGCAGCGGCTGGTTTGGCGGTTGGTTTAGCTTTGCAAGGTTCTTTAGCTAATTTCGCTGGAGGTGTCCTATTAATGGTCTTTAAACCTTACAGAATAGGCGATCTTATTGAGGCTCAGGGTTTGATAGGTGAGGTTAGAGGAATTGATATTTTTAACACTCAATTGGTGTCGCCTGACAATAAAAGAGTCATTATCCCCAATGGTGCTATAGCTAACGGTAACATTGTTAACTACACGATCGAAGGAAAGATTAGAGTAGATATAAAAGTTGGAGTGGCATATAGTTCAGACTTAAAAAAGGCTAAATCGGCATTGATGGCTGTATTGACAGATCACAAAAAGGTACTTAAAAGTCCCAAACCTTATGTTGGCGTATCGGACTTATCTTCGAGTTCCATTACGCTTGTGGTTAGACCTTATTGTAAACCAGCCGATTATTGGGATGTTTATTTCGATACTTATGAAAATGCAAAGTTGGCACTGGACAAAGCAGGTGTAGAAATTCCATTTCCTCATGTGGTTCATATCAACCGATAAAAAAAAGGGAGAGCAAATTGCTCTCCCTTTTTTTACAAATGTTCGTCAATTAATATCCTAAGCTTATTGCCTTCTGAAGGTCTAGGAGCATCTACATCTATAAATTTACCTTCTTCATCAATAAGAATAAAGCGAGGCACGCTTGAAACCACATAGTCAGATTTAAATTTGGATTGCCAGCCGTTATCCATAATGAGCTGTGTTCCTGGTAGTTGTTCTTCTCCTACCTTTTCTTTCCATAATTCAATATCTTCTTGTTGGTCTATGCTTATGCCTACAAAGCTAAGATTACTTTCTTCATAGTCTTGTAGTAAAGCTTTGAGGTCAGGAATTTCTTGTATGCAAGGTTTGCACCAAGTTGCCCAAACATCTATCAATACAAGTTTGCTTTTAAAATCAGATAAAGATACACTGTTGCCATCTGTATCTTTGAGCGTAAATTCGGGAGCATTTTCTAACATAGCAAGTTGCTTGAGTTCTTGTTTGCTGCGGTAGAAATAACCAATATTTTTCTTAGTCATAGCTATACCTTCTTTTTCTTCGGCAAATATGTGAGAGTCTAAATGCAAACGTTCTAAGGTGTGTATTTCTTTATCAAAAAAGGTATTAAGATTGTGATAGAATTGAGCCGAATCCTTATCAAAGAAAGTAGGGTCTTCGTAAATATTTTTTTCTCTTAATAATACTCTTTTAAAAAGGTAATTGTTAATTTTTTGACCTTTTCCACTAGCATTGATAGTTTCGTCGAAAGAGAGGTAATCTAAGGTAATTTCCATCTCGTCGCCTTCGCTAAGGAATAGGTTGGTAGATTCTTCTCCAATTTCAAAATAATATTCCGCAGTTCTAATGTTTAGGGTATCGTTAAAGTTATTATGTTCATCGAGAATAATAACTTTTTGATAGGCGTCAAAATTGTCATAAATGTAGATGGTGTCTGATGGTGCATTAAGAATATGACCTTTGAGAGTAACGTAGGTTTGGTCTTGCTTTATGCAACTTGCCAAGAATAAACTAATCAAGGCAAATAGAGTAAAAGTTCTTTTCATGAGGGTTTATTTTAATTAGTATTACTTTGCTAATATACGTTATTTTTAAACGCTTTCTGGGTCTTGTTTTGCTATTGAAAACAATACTTTGTTTATGTGGAAAATTATTCTAAATTTGCAACCCTTTTTTAAAGTAAGAGAGGAATTAAATTAAAAACATTAACATTATGAACCATTACGAGACCGTTTTCATTTTGAATCCCGTTTTGTCTGAAGATCAGATGAAGGAGACGGTTCAAAAGTTTACGAAACTTTTGAAAGAAAGTAAGGCAAAAATTGTTGCCGAGGAACATTGGGGGCTAAAAAAGATGGCCTACAGTATCCAGAAGAAAAGAACAGGTTTTTACTATCTTATTGAATTCACTTCTGATGACAAGGAGATAAATAATAAACTTGAATTAGCTTACAAACGTGATGAACGTTTGATGCGTTGGCTAACAGTAAAGCTAGATAAGCATGCTGTAGTATATGCTGAAAGCAGAAGAAAAAGACTGAGTACTAACAAAAAACAGGAGGCATAATCATGGCAGACGATATTAGATACCTATCCCCCGTTGATGTAAACAACAGAAATAGTAAAAAATACTGCCGATTCAAAAAGGCTGGTATTAAATACATTGACTACAAAGACCCTGACTTCCTTATGCGATTCGTCAACGAGCAAGGTAAAATCCTTCCTAGAAGAATCACAGGAACGTCATTGAAGTACCAAAGAAAAGTTTCACAAGCAATCAAAAGATGCCGTCACTTGGCATTGATGCCATACGTTGGCGATATGCTAAAATAATTTACAACTATGGAATTGATATTATTACAAGACGTAGAGAAATTAGGCTTTAAAGATGAGATTGTAAACGTGAAAAACGGATATGGTCGTAACTACTTAATCCCTGGTGGTCATGCTATTTTAGCGACTGACTCAGCTCGAAAAGTTTTAGCTGAAAACTTACGTCAAAGAGCTAAGAAAGAGAATAAAATTATTGAAGACGCTAACAAATTAGCTGAAGGTATCAATGGCTTGACAGTAACTATTACTGCTAAGACTATTGAAGGTGGTAAGCAATTGTTCGGTTCGGTGACTTCTAACCATTTAGCAGATGAGCTAGAAAAGTTAGGTCATAACGTGGATCGTAAATTTGTTAAGCTAAACAATATCAAAACAGTCGGTACGTATGCTGCTGAAGTGCGTTTGCACAGAGAAGTTAAGGCTGCTGTAACTGTTGAAGTTGTTGCTCAATAAATAACACAAATTGAATTTAATGAAAAGCTCTCGAAAATTTCGAGAGCTTTTTTTTTATTCATACCTCAAAGCCTCTATGGGGTCTAGTTTTGCTGCTTTGGCAGCGGGGAAGAATCCAGAAATTAAGCCTACTACAATACATAATGCCACACCTGACATAATCCATACCCAAGGTATGATAAAGCTACTGCCGACAATTAGAGAAGTAAGGTTACCTATAAGGATACCCAAAACAATACCCATTAGCCCACCGATTTGACAAATAACAATAGCTTCAACCAAGAATTGCCATCGAATAATTTTTGAGGTTGCGCCTAAGGCTTTGCGTGTTCCAATTTCTTTGGTGCGTTCCGTTACGGATACCAACATGATATTCATTAAGCCTATGGCAGAGCCAAACAAAGTAATGATGCCAATCACAAGAGCGGCTATGGTTACATATTTTATATTTTCGAACATAATTTGTGTTAGATTATCGCTACGGATAATATCAAAATTATCTGCCTCAACAGGCTTTAACTTTCTTACAACACGCATCTTGGCGATGGCTTGACCTATAGTCGCATTGAGTTTTTCAGCATTTATGGATAATACGCTGATGGTGAATGATTGACCAGGGTAACCAAAATATTGCCTAGCATTAGTCAGAGGAATAAGACAAGTTTTGTCTCCACCAAAACTCATACTAGCTCCTTTTGCTTCAAGAACACCAATGACTTTAAACTTGTTACCACCTATAGAAATAATTTTACCTAAAGCCTTAGATGAGCCGAAGACGCTTTTTTTGACTTCTTCGCCAATAATAACCATATGCTTCCCTTGTTGGATTTCATCTAAAGTGAAGTTTCTCCCTTCAGCTAATTTATACCCTGCTGTCAAGATATAATTCTCGTCTGTGCCCGTAATGTTGATGTTAGGGTCACTCTTTTTAGATTGATAAGTGATAGTAGCTGTAGAACTCGCCCACGACGATATAGAAGTAGTAATGGGAAATTCATTTTTAAACCTTATGGCTTCGGCATAGCTAATGGAAGCGTAGCGTTTTGGTTTAGTGCCTTTTTTACCTATTCTGATGGACGAGCTTTTGTTTCTAATGTTAAAGGTATTAGCACCCATGCTAGTAAAGTTATCGCTAATGGAAGATTTAATGGATTCGATAGCTGTCTGTATGCCTACCAAAGCAGCAATACCTATAGCTATAATAAAAATAGTTAGTACGGTTCGAAGTAGGTTTGTTCTAATGGATTGCAGAGCAATTTTTATATTTTCTACCATTAACTTCATAGAGTGCTAATGTACGATTTTGTCTTGTTAAGATGAATTAAAAAAAGTACTTTTGCAAAAGCTAAAAAATAAGGAATATTAAACTAAAAATTAAAGATATATGGCATTTGACATTGATATGATAAAAGCAGTTTATGCGAAATTTCCAGAACGCATAGCACAAGCAAGAACAGTAGTTGGTAAACCTTTGACCTTAGCTGAAAAGATATTGTACACACACCTATGGAACGGTCAGGCAGAGCAAGCCTTTGAACGAGGTGCTGATTATGTTGATTTTGGACCTGATAGAGTGGCTATGCAAGATGCTACTGCTCAGATGGCATTATTACAATTTATGCAAGCGGGTAAGGACAAAGTTGCTGTGCCTTCAACAGCCCATGCCGACCACCTTATTCAAGCTAAAATAGGTGCAGACAAAGATTTACAAGAAAGTTTAAATACCAACAATGAAGTGTTTAACTTCTTGAGTTCGGTATGTAACAAATACGGCATTGGATTCTGGAAGCCTGGTGCTGGAATTATTCACCAAGTGGTATTAGAAAATTATGCTTTCCCTGGTGGTATGATGATAGGAACCGACTCACACACCGTTAATGCTGGTGGTTTGGGTATGGTTGCTATTGGTGTTGGGGGCGCCGATGCAGTGGATGTGATGGCAGGTATGCCTTGGGAGTTAAAATTCCCTAAATTGATAGGGGTAAAACTAACTGGTAGATTAAACGGTTGGGCTTCTGCCAAAGACGTTATTTTGAAAGTAGCAGGTATCCTAACTGTTAAAGGTGGTACAGGTTGTATAGTAGAATACTTTGGCGAGGGGGCACAATCCTTATCGTGTACAGGAAAAGGGACTATTTGCAATATGGGAGCAGAGATAGGGGCTACTACTTCTACTTTCGGATACGACGATAGTATGGAAAGATACCTTAGAGCTACCGATAGAAACGATGTGGCAGATGCCGCCAATACTATTAAAGAACACCTCACTGGAGATGCTGAAGTTTATGCTAATCCTGAGCAATATTTCGATCAAGTTATTGAAATTAATCTTTCGGACTTAACACCTCATTTGAATGGCCCATTTACGCCAGATTTAGCTACGCCAGTAGCCGAGATGAAAGAAAAAGCAGTGGCTAACGATTGGCCATTAGATATAGAATGGGCGCTCATAGGTTCTTGTACCAATTCATCTTATGAAGATTTGACACGTGCGGCCTCTATTGTCGAAGATGCAGTAGCCAAAGGACTTGAGCCTAAAGCTACCTTAGGAATTAATCCGGGTTCAGAGCAAGTACGCTACACAGCAGAACGAGATGGACTTTTAGACACTTTTAATAAATTCGAATCTACTCGTATTTTCACTAACGCTTGTGGGCCTTGTATTGGTCAGTGGGACAGAGAAGGTGCAGAAAAGCAAGAAAAAAATTCCATCGTTCATTCGTTTAACAGAAACTTTGCTAAACGTGCCGATGGAAATCCTAATACCCACGCTTTTGTGGCATCGCCAGAAATGGTAGCGGCAATAGCTATTTCGGGAAGATTAGATTTTAACCCTATCACTGATAGTTTAGTCAATAAAAATGGCGAGTCTGTACAATTGGCAGAGCCAACAGGTCTTGAATTACCAACTCAGGGCTTTGATGTAGAGGACAATGGCTATCAAGCACCAGCCCAAGATGGGAGTGGAGTAGAAGTTGTGGTCAAAGAAGACTCTAACCGATTACAAATATTAACTCCTTTCAAAGCTTGGGACGGTGGCAACATTACCCATGCTAAACTATTAATCAAGGCAGAAGGCAAATGCACTACCGATCATATTTCTATGGCAGGACCTTGGTTAAGGTTTAGAGGACATTTAGATAACATTTCTAACAATTGCTTAATTGGAGCAGTTAATGCTTTTGGAGGTGCTACTAATAGTGTAGTCAATCAATTAGATGGTAGTAAGGACGAAGTGCCTAATGTAGCACGAGCTTATAAGGCTGCAGGTGTAGATACTATTGTAGTAGGTGACCACAATTATGGTGAAGGTTCCTCACGAGAGCATGCCGCTATGGAGCCTCGTCATTTGGGGGTTAGAGCAGTCATTGTAAAATCTTTTGCTAGAATTCACGAGACCAATTTGAAAAAGCAAGGGATGTTAGGCTTAACTTTCGCTAATGAAAGCGATTACGATTTGATTAGAGAAGATGACACTTTTAACTTTGTAGATTTATCCGAATTTGCACCCAACAAAACCCTAACTTTAGAAGTTGTTCATGCCGATGGTTCTACTGATAATGTTGTTTTGAACCACACTTATAATGCTCAGCAAATTGACTGGTTTAAAGCCGGTTCGGCCTTGAATTTAATTCGTGAGCAAAATGCTTAAACAATTTTACAAATACAAAAAAAAAGCCCTTCAAAATGAAGGGCTTTTTTAGTTTTAGTAAACTTAAAGTAGAATAAAAAAAAACCTTTAAAATCCGTTTATCGTTAATTATTCTGTTTTGTCGTTAAAAACCCGTATTTCATCGAAATACGGGGGGGGGGGTAGATTCAAAAAAAATTGTTAATCTTTGATTCAAATTAAAAAATCTTTATAGCTATGAAAAAAACGTTATTCTTTTTAGTTGGTATGTTAGCTAACATATCGCAAGTATTCTCACAAGTCAGTTTGGGAGTTGCTGATAATACAAACTCGCCTCTTCCAATAGATGCTTATTACACTTATTCATACTCTCAAACCATTTATTTGGCTGATGAAATTAACACTTCTGGAAGTATTGACTCTATTTGTTTTAGAACATTATCCGGAACTAATCTTTTTAGTTCAAACGATTGGTTAGTTCTTGTAGGCTATACTCCATTATCAGAATTTGGATTTGAATGGATTAATGCTGCTTTATTAGATACCGTTTTTGATGGTCAAATTAGCATTACTAATGACACAGTTTATATTCCCTTCGACAATGCCTTCTTTTATGATGGCAATCAAAACCTTGTAATAGCTGTACTGGAAAAAACTCTTGGATATAATGGTTCGTTGGATAGATTTTATTGTACAAATACGCCAAATAGTAGGTCTCGTGGATTTGCAACAGATTTAGGTCCAATTGATCCATATACAATTACTGACGGTAATAATATCAATGCCTTTTCTGATATAACCTTTTTTGGTATTTCTCAATCGTGTCCACAACCAAGTAATTTAGTTGTTGATAGTATAAACTCTAATTTTGTAGCTTTCAGTTGGAATGGTAATAATTTCGATTTTGAAGTTGATTTAGGTGAAGATGGATTGCCTTTAGGACAAGGAAACGTCTTCTCAACACAACTAGATTCTGTATCAGTTGATACTTTATTGTCAGCAACAAATTATCGTATTTATGTAAGAGAGATTTGTGGTGTTGGTGATACGAGTGCTTGGACAGGTCCACTTTCATTTACAACGGCTTGTGGAATTTATATGCCAGATTATTTACAAGAATTTACAGACTTCCCACTTTTATGTTGGGAAATGAATAAAGGACAGATTTCTGATTCTACTGCATTTGAAAGTGTTTCGAATTTATGGGTTGAAACAGGCTTTGCAAATTCAGGTGGTTATTTAGGTACAGGAGCGATAAAAACAAATTTATACTCAAATACTAAAGAATGGCTTATTTCGCCAACAATTGATTTAGGTAATTCTTCAACAGACTTTCAATTATCGTTTGATGCAGCTCTTACACAATATAACATTTCTAATTCAGGAACTTTTGATGCAGATGATTCAGTTTTTGTAGTGATTTCAACTGATAATGGAATAACTTGGAGTCAGAACGATATACTTTACCAGTGGCATGAAGGGGTTTCTTTATCCAATAGTGGTGAAGAGATTGTAATTGATTTGAGTGACTATACCGGTTTAGTTAAATTGGCATTTTATGTTTTTTCTAGTACGACTGCGAGTGATTTAGATTTCTTTATTGATAATTTTTTAATTAGTTCTAAACCACCATGTCCACAACCAACACTTCTTTCTGTTTCCAATATTGAACAAACTAGTGGGACTATTAGTTGGACCGGAGCAGATTCACTTTATTTTGTCGAATATGGTGTGGTCGGTTTTACTCAAGACACGGCTAATATTGTAAATGTAATTAACGATACATTAATTGTTACAGATTTATCGCCAAATACCGATTATGAATTTTATGTGAGTAGTTTTTGTGATGATGGTGATACCAGTTTATGGTCTGGTCCTATTGCCTTTACAACATTATGTGAAAATTTTATAGCACCAACACAATTACAGACTTTTGATGTAATAGCACCAGATTGTTGGGTCGAAGCTAAAGGCTTAATTTCAGATAGCACGAATTTATCATTTCATGATGCTATTTGGACAAGTGATTTTTTTGGTAATAATGCGTTAAATTCTATGTCAGCTAAAGTAAATTTATTTGGGTCTAATATTAAAGAATGGCTAATTTCACCATCTATTGATTTAGGTAATAACGGTCAGAATTTTCAATTAGAGTTTGATATAATTGGAACGGCTTATAGTGGAGTTGGTCCTGCAGAGATTGGAGTTGATGATACAGTAAGAGTATTAATTTCTACTGATAATGGCATAACTTGGAGTAAGCAAAATAGTTTAGATGTTTGGACATCTACTACAGGCATACCAAATACATCAACACACCAAGTTTATGATTTATCTTCTTATTCTTCTCTGGTAAAATTTGCTTTCTATGCTGAAAGTACACAAAGCGGAAATGATTTTAATTTCTACATTGACAATTTTAAAGTCAAAAAATGTACTCAACACTTAGTATTGACTGATACAGTATGCAATAGCTATACTTCACCTATTTCAGGAAATGTATATACTCAAACAGGTGTTTATACAGATACAATAAGTAATACTATGTGTGATAGTATTTACACCATTAATCTAACTGTAAACTCTACCTCTTTAACTTCAGTTAACGTATTAGAATGTGACACCTTTATATCGGCTAATGGAAATATATATACTCAAACTGGTACATATATAGATACTATTCAAGATATGTTTAATTGTGATAGTATAGTTGAAACTAACCTTTCTATAATGTATGTGGACTTGATGTTAGGTCAAACTCAAAATATCTTTTTAAGTTCAAATGAAACTGACCCTGCGGCAACTTATCAATGGCTTAATTGTTCGGATTTATCTCCAATCAGTGGAGCTACTTCGAGACAATATACAGCTACTGCTCTTAATGATTACGCTTGTCAAATTACCATCGGTAATTGTACAAAAACAACCGAGTGTATTACTGTATCATCTTTAGATACTGGTCAAGTTTCCATAAGTCAGTTTAGCAAGTCGGATATCAAAGTTTATCCAAACCCTAACAATGGACAATTTACTCTTGAGTTGAGTGATAAACCTCAAAGTCAGTTGAACCTTACCATTAGTAATGCCTTAGGACAAATTGTTCATCAGCAACAGCTAATAAGTATAACTAATAGCATTGACTTGGCTAATGTCAATAAAGGAATTTATATTATGGATTTATCTAGTCCAACACAATCGTTAAAGACAAGGATTGTTATTGAGTAATAACCTAAGATTACTTAATGCAATAAAAAAGTAGGAGTTTTCACTCCTACTTTTTTATTGTTTGTCCTTTAATAGAGTTCTGTAATTATCTATAGCCACGAAATAATCGGGGTCTTCTAAGACGTTAACATCGCATATTTTGTCAGCCCTTTTTATTAGTGCTATACAGTCTTTTGAAAGGTGTCTAAGGTGTACACTTTTATTGTTTTTCAAATATTTTTCACTGAGCTTATTGATGCACTCTATAGCCGACTGGTCCATAATACGAGATTCTTTAAAGTCAATAATAATCTCTTTTGGGTCGTTGGCAACATCGAATTTACTATTGAATAATTCTACACAGCCAAAGAACAAAGGACCATAAATTTCGTAGTGTTTTACGCCGTGCTCATCAACAAATTTTCGTGCTCTAATGCGTTTAGCATTTTCCCATGAAAAGACTAAAGAAGATACAATAACACCAGCCAGTACGGCAATAGCCAAGTCAAACATAACCGTTAGTCCTGTTACTAAAACAATCACAATAACATCAGCTAAAGGGACTTTGTTCCAAACCTTTAAACTACTCCATGCAAAGGTGCCAATAACAACCATAAACATAACACCTACTAGAGCAGCAATAGGTACCATTTCTATGTAGGTCGATGCAAAAAGTATGAAGCATAACAAGGCTAAAGCTGCCACAATCCCTGACAGTCTGCCTCTACCTCCTGACTTGATATTGATAATACTTTGACCAATCATGGCGCAACCGCCCATACCGCCAAAAAATCCGTTGATGATATTGGCGCCACCTTGAGCCACACACTCTCTATTGCCGCTACCTCTTGTTTCGGTCAATTCGTCTATGAGGTTTAGCGTCATCAATGATTCTATCAAACCAATAGCCGCTAGAATTAAAGCATAGGGGCTAATGAATTTTAAAGTTTCCCAATTCAAATCAATTAAAGGAATATTAAATGTTGGCAAACCAGCTTTGATACCTTCTCCACCACTAGCAACAATAAAAGATTTGACGGTTTCAGTTTCTATACCACCGAAAATAACAATCAAAGAAACTACAATAATGGCAGTCAAAGCAGCAGGTACTTTTTTAGTTATCATAGGAAGAAAAACCATAATAGCCATTGTCAGAGTAACCAAAGCTATCATGTAAATCAAATCTTGACCTTCTAGCCACTGCCCATTGCTTTTGAACATTCCCAGTTGTGATAAGAAAATTACTATAGCTAATCCGTTAACGAATCCTAACATCACGGAGTGAGGTATCATACGTACAAACTTCCCTAATCTAAATAGTCCGGCGGCAGTTTGAATAATACCAGCTAATATGAGTGTGGCAAACAAATACTGTAAGCCCATAGAACTGTCACCGCCTAAGCTATTGCCCTCACTAACTAAGTGAACCATAACCACCGCTAAAGCTCCAGTTGCCCCTGATATCATTCCAGGTCTGCCTCCAAAAATAGAGGTAACTAAGCCCATCATAAAGGCACCATACAATCCAACTATTGGAGAAATACCTGCCACAAAAGCAAAGGCGACAGCCTCAGGGACTAGAGCTAAAGCTACAGTAAGACCAGATAGAATATCGTCTTTAATACTGCCATTAGTTCTGTCAATGAATTTGAAATTTTTAAGTGAAATCATTTGTATAATTTAAGTCGGCAAAAGTAAGTTATTCGAAGAAAAAGGAGTGCTTTATTGCATTTAATTATCATAATAATTAATTGTACTTTCGGAAAATGATACAAAAGGACGATAAACGACAAATATGGTCTTGGGCTATGTACGATTTTGCAAACTCTGCCTTCACTACTTTGGTAGTGACTTTCATATACGGTACTTTTTTTACCAAATCTATAGCTGATAATGAAATTTTAGGCACGCAATATTGGTCTTGGGCCATTTCTTTTACAGCTATCGTAGTAGCTTTGTGTTCTCCAATTTTAGGAGCTATTGCTGACAACTGGGGCTCTAGAAAACGAATCATGTTGGTGAGTACTTTGGTCTGTGTTACAGCGACTGCACTTTTGTTTTTTCCCCAGCAAGGACAAGTTCTTTCGGCTCTTGCGCTGTTCATTATAGCTAACATTGCTTTTGAGATAGGTACAGTATTTTGTAATGCTTACTTAGCAGAATTGAGCTCAGAGAAACGGATAGGTAAGGTATCTGGAATGGCATGGGGCTTAGGCTATGTTGGTGGCTTAATAGCTTTGGTGTTGGCATTGGTATTTTTTGTGCAAACAGAACAGCCTGTTTTGGGCTTTAGTACAGAAAATGGAGAAAATATAAGGGCTACCAATTTACTTGTAGCCTTATGGTTTTTGATTTTTAGTTTACCTATTTTTGTTTGGATTAAGGATAAGCACAATTCAAGCAAAAAGCCTTTGTCACTTGTGGTAAAAAATTCTTTTGTTAACCTAAAAACCACATTTAAAGAACTTTCTTCATACAGAAAAATATTTCATTTTTTGTTGGCTCGTCTGGTGTATAACGATGCTTTGATAACCATTTTTGCTTTTGGAGGTATCTATGCCGCTACTACCATAGGCTTTAGCTTTGAAGAAATCATTATTCTAGGTATTGTACTGAATGTTATGGCAGGAATTGGAGCTTTTGTATTTGGTTATTTAGAAGATGGTAAAGGCAGTGAGAAAGTGATTTTGTGGAGTATAGTTTTTCTTATGATAGCCTGTCTTATAGCCTTTTTAGCACCTGAATTGCCTGGCTTATTCCAATTTATTTTTGGAGGAAATGCCATTCCCGATTGGTTCAATGCCAAAAATTTATTTTGGATGGCGGCTATTCTAATCGGTCTCTTTTCTGGACCTAATCAATCGGCAAGTAGAACCTATATGGCTCGTCTTACTCCAGCAGAAAAAAGAAATGAATTTTTTGGGTTTTATGCCTTTTCAGGAAAAATGACAGCTTTTGTAGGGCCTTTTTTGTTTGGTTTGGCAACACGTTATTTTGACACACAACAAGCTGGACTTATTGTAATTTTTATTTTATTCTTTGTAGGATACAAGTTGATGAAGCGTCTATAAACCCCACTAAATTACTATCTTTGTTGTATGCGATTAATCTTGATTTGTTTACTGTTCAGCACTCAGCTTATAGCACAGCAATATTATACTAAAAAAGGAAACGTCAGTTTCTTTTCTGAAGCACCCATAGAAAATATATCGGCTATAAATGAAGATGTTTCGGCCATTATTGATAGCCAAACAGGTGGTTTTGCTTTTCGACTGAAAATAGAAGACTTTACTTTTCCTAATTCGCTTATGCAAGAACATTTCAATGAAAGTTATTTAGAAAGTGAGAAGTATCCTTTATCTACTTTTACGGGAATCATAGATGATTTTTCTAATTTAGATTTGAGTACTAAGCAAAATCTTGTGGTAAATGGAAGTCTTGCCATGCATGGCATTAGTAAAGAAGCTCAAATGAAAGCTACTGCTCAAATGATAAATGAGGATTTGTATATAACTTCTACTTTTGATGTTGCTCTTGAGGACTACGATATTGATATTCCCAAAATTATGATGTATAAAATTGCAGAAGTCATACAAGTAGTGGTTGATATGAAACTTCAAAACAGAACCGATGAATAGATTTTTAGTATTTGTAATTTTTATCAGTTTTCAGTCAACTTATGCTCAAGACTTACTGAGTATGTTAGAAAGCGATGACAAGGAAGTGCAACTAACAACTTCCATTTTTAAGGACAACAGAATTGTCAACGCCCAATCTTCTAAACAGACTTCCGAAGGAGAATTTAAATTTTTAATTCAACACCGTTTTGGCACACTCAACTCGGGCTTCTATAATTTATGGGGTATCGATAATTCTCACGTCAGATTTGGTTTGGATTATGGCGTTTCAGAACGTCTAGCTCTAGCTCTGGGACGAAGCTCTAATGCTAAGCAGTTTGATGCTTCAGCTAAACTTAATATCTTACAGCAAACGAACAAATGCCCAGTAGTATTATCGGCTTATTCGGCTATGTTTTTTGCCCACCCTTCAGAAAATGATAGGCTGCAAACCGATTATGACTTACTCAATCAATTTAGCTTCAGTAACCAACTCATTATAGCACGAAAATTCAATTCAGACCTTTCTTTGGTATTGTTGCCTACCCATATTCACCTCAATCGCTATTCAGCTGGTACATCTGCCGACCCTTTGTTTATAGGCGCAGGAGGACGTTATAAAGTCTCTAAAAAAATATCGGTCAATGGCGAGTATTTCTATGCTCTAAGCACAATGACTGAATTACATCAAAATATGTTGTCTTTAGGTGTTGATATAGAAACAGGAGGACATGTCTTTTCCTTACATTTAAGCAATTCACGTGGAATGAACGAACAGGCTTTTTTAACACAAACTACTGGTCAATGGCTAGAAGGGGATATCTACTTTGGGTTTAATATTTCAAGAGTATTTTCATGGTAAAAACAAGCAATAGTTTTGACTTTGCAATAGTAGGAGGAGGTATAGTAGGTTTATCTTGCGCCTACAAACTTCAAGTCGAATATCCACAACTCAATATAGTGGTCTTTGAAAAAGAACAAAGCTTAGCTACTCATCAAACGGGTAGAAATTCAGGGGTTATTCATTCAGGTTTATATTATAGACCCGGTTCTTTCCGAGCTAAAAACTGTGTTAATGGTAGAAAGCAATTAGTTGAATTTGCTAAAAAATACAACATCAAACACGATGTTTGTGGTAAAGTAGTCGTAGCCGTAAATCCAGATGAAGAAGAACGATTAGATAAAATTTGTGAAACGGGTAAGGCAAATGGCTTAGAAGGTATAGAGAAGATAGATGCTGTTCGCTTGAAAGAAATAGAGCCTTATGTTGAAGGTATTGCTGCCTTGTGGGTGCCCGAATCTGGTATTATTGATTTTGTCGGTGTGACCAATAAACTAGCAGAACTTATAACAGACATAAACCCAAACAGTCAAATCATCTATTCTTGTGAAGTCAAATCTTTTTCTGATGGTGGACTTATTAATACTACTAAAGGACAATATAAGTCGGATAAAAAAATCCTTTGTGGTGGTTTGTTTTCAGATAGGTTAGCTCAAAAAGACCAAGTTCATTCAAATGTACGCATAGTAGGTTTTAGGGGCGATTACTACGATTTAAGTGAAAAGGGCAAGTCCAAAGTTAATAACCTGATATATCCAGTTCCCAATCCAGAATTCCCCTTTTTAGGTGTGCATTTTACTAGAATGGTAGATGGTAGCATTGAGTGTGGCCCTAATGCTGTATTTACTTTCAAACGGGAAGGCTATGGTAAAACTGACTTTAATTTAAAAGACACTTTAGAAGCCTTAATGTATAAAGGAACGTGGAAATTATTCTTTAAACATTGGCGTTTTGGATTAAATGAATATAAAAGAGCATTTTCTAAGAGATTATTTTTGAAAGAATTAAATAGATTAATACCTTCGTTAAAAATGGACGATATTGTTGTCGGAAGAAGTGGTGTCCGAGCTATGGCATTAGGACAAGACGGCGAAGTGTTTGACGACTTTAAAATAGAGTGTAAAGGCAATAGTATCCACGTTTTGAATGCACCTTCACCAGCAGCGACTGCCTGTTTGGCGATAGGGGATGAAGTAATGGCAGTCGCAAAGAAAAATTTTAGTTTACCTTAGCAACAATGTTAAAAATATTTGGCTTTAGTAAGAAAGAAAAAATTACCGTCAAGGATTTAGCCTCGATATATTCTAGGACACTCTTTGAGGTTATCGATTTAGGTTTTTCAGAAATCATTGAATTTGTTAATGATAACAGAAAATTCGAAGAATCACCTAACCTTAAAATGGAAGATGCCAATTGGTTTTTGATGATTGTTTTTGCCGCTAATAATCATTATTTGTCTGATTTCTTTGAAGACTCCACAGTACATCACCTACACCATGCTAGTCTCAATGAGCTTATTCAATACCTTGATTTGGAAGAAGATGTTGTAAGAGATATGTTTATCGATTATGAAAATTTCTTCAAAGAGCAATACAGCGATGATATTAGCATAGAAAAAGCTATGGCAAAAAGTATTTTTGTCAAATATAATTTAAACGAATATCAAGGAGAACTTCTGAAAAATCAGAATGAACCTAATCCTGTTTTCCTACAAGAATTGACTGACCTAATGAGTAACTTCATTTGGAATTGGTCGGATTATCTATCGAAATATAAGGTTATAGAAGACTAGAGTTTTTCTATTCCAGTATAGTTGAAAGGTGTTATGCTTTTCAGATAGGCTTTCAACTCATCACTAACCTGTAAAGTGTCAATAAAATTACTTAGTGTAGGCTGTTCTATTAAGCCGTTTGTTCTAGTTAAAGCCTTAAGAGCTTCATAAGGTTTTGGGTAGCCTTCTTTTCTCAAAATAGTTTGAATAGCTTCTGCGACTACAGCCCAATTATCATCTAAATCGGCACGGATAGCTTCTTCGTTCAAGATGAGTTTATTCAAACCTTTTAATATCGATTTAAAGCCTAAGATAGAATGTGCCATAGGCACACCTACATTTCTAAGTACCGTTGAATCAGTTAAATCCCTTTGTAATCTTGATATAGGTAATTTTGCCGATAGATGCTCATAAATTGCATTTGCTATTCCTAGATTTCCTTCAGCGTTTTCAAAGTCTATAGGATTAACCTTGTGTGGCATAGCTGATGAGCCTACTTCGCCCTTTTTTATTTTTTGTTTGAAATAATTCATAGAAATATAAGTCCATATATCTCGACTTAAATCGATAAGAATGGTGTTAATTCTTTTGAAGTTATCAAAAAGTGCTGCTAGGTTGTCGTAATGTTCAATTTGAGTAGTCACCTGAGAACGATCTAGCCCCAATGTTTCTTCCACAAATTCATTGGAAAAAGCAACCCAATCCACTTCTGGGTAGGCAATGTGGTGAGCGTTGAAATTACCTGTTGCACCACCAAATTTAGCAGAAAATGGCACTAAATTCAATAAGCTCATTTGACGTTCAAGACGCTCGATAAACACCCTAATCTCTTTTCCTAAAAGAGTTGGCGAGGCAGCTTGACCATGTGTTCTTGCCAAAAGCGGAATATTTGCCCATTCGTCTTTTAGTTCTATTAGTTTTTCCATCATTTGAAAATAGTTGGGCAGAAAAATTTCTTCTACCGACTCTTTAATGAGTAGTGGTGTTGCCGTATTATTGATGTCTTGTGAAGTCAGTGCAAAGTGAATAAATTCCTTGTATTCACTGATTTTTAAACGGTCAAAGCGTTCTTTTAAAAAATATTCTACTGCCTTTACATCATGATTAGTTGTAGATTCTATTTCTTTAACTTCTTGAGCATCAGCATCACTAAATTCAAGGTAAATTTTCCTTAAAGGTTCGTAAAGCTTAGCATCAAAATTTTCTAATTGTGGGAGCGGTAGTTCACAAAGTGAAATAAAATATTCAACTTCTACTCGAAGTCTGTATTTGATTAGAGCAGCTTCTGAATAATAGAAGCTTAGTTCCTTAGTTTTTGATTGGTAACGACCATCTATTGGTGAGATTGCATTTAAAGCGTATAATGACATGATGAATAGCTTGTTATCTTTCTGCAAATTTACACCTTTTTAGAAGTTATAAAATAAAAACAGCCCACCATAATGGTGAGCTGTCATATTTAATAGATAATCTGATTTATTGCTTTATTAGTTTGTGAACAGACACTTCATTGTCTAATTGAATTTTAACGGTGTAAATTCCAGATTGTAAAGTGCTTATATTCATAGGTATGCTTTGTTTGCCTTGTAAAGAGCCATAATCAAATTCGCTGATACGTTTGCCAGTAATAGAATAAATACTTACAACTACATTTTGTGATGATGGATTTAATTCTATTGAGAAATTGTCTTGTGCTGGATTAGGCATAAGTTTAATGTCAATGGCATTCCAAAAGGCTATATCAGAAACGCATTGTGCCTCGCAATCTGCTAGAGTGCTATATTCGCCCTCGCCAGTTCCAGGATCTACACAGCCTGTTGCTTGACATTCCCAAGTTGGCGTAACGGTAGTATTGCCTGTAATTTCAAAAATTCTAGAATCTATTACTTGCTTAGTACCTTGATCTTCTACAAAAACAACTACCACGCAATTACTTAAGTCTTCCCATATTCTAAAAGAATTTTGAGTAACATTACCCATTGCGAAAGTATAGCTTTCGGAAACTGTTGTTGTATTTCCGTTACTCAGGTCGGCACTAGTGCCATTTGCCGTTGGAAGCATTTTTCTCATGACTTGATGAAATTCAGTTTCACCATTTGAACCAGCTGTATTGCTGTATTCATTTTCAACAACTGCAATATGTATTGTTGTATTTGGATAATCATAATATGAACTTATACTGACATCAACAGCTAAATCTGTACCATCTGTTGCTACTGCTGTAGCAGTAATATCTAGAAAAGAAGGCATACTTCTATGTTCATCAATTTCGTCTTGTGAACTAGAGGTTGAATTCCCGTCTATATGAGCGATTGGTACACCTGAAACACCGTAATGACTTACACGAGTGCCAACATCTTCATTGTAAGATTGGTCTCCTGAACCAGGCCAATTAACTTGATATTTAATACATGCAACTTTGGCAGTACCAATAAGATTAACGTCATTAGCGTCTAGCAAGGTCTGAAAGCCTGGGTTAAAAGCAGCGCATGGCCCACAGGTATTAGATGTAAAATGTTCAAATAATGGTAAACGTTGAGTTACAAATTCAACCGAATAGATTTCTGCACTTAGACTATTGTTACTATTGTCAACATCTATACCAGAATTAATGTTTTCTATGCTAACCGTAATATTGGCTGTGTCAGCACCAGCAAAAGATAATTGATCTGAATGGGTGAAGTCATAGGTTTCAAGAGTTGCTATTGATACGCCAGTGATATTATCCGTATATGTATTTGTTCCATCCGTCCATACGATATCCATAGATTCTATCGTTTCAGCTCCATAGTTTAATACTGTACCAGAAATATCAACATCAGCAGGAAATTGTACGTAGCTAGGAACATTTAAATCTGAAAGAATAGCATTAATTCCAACAGGGTTGAATGGCTCGTGCGATACACTAACGTCGTCGATGTAATATTGATTTCCACTAAGAGGGTATAAATTTAATGAGGCGACTTGATTAATCGTGTTTTCAAAAGTACCGACTACTTGATTATCAATCATAACTTGCCACTGATTTAAGGTCAAGTTTATATTCATTGTTATGTTAAACCAAGTATCAAAAGGGTAAGTGCTTTCTAGAAATACAGTGCCACCACCACCTGTTGAAAACTCTATGCTGCCGTCATCATTCATAAAGCAGTCCATAGACCATGTTTCTCCAATAGTAGTTTCAGCTTGAAAATTGAAATACCCTCCTGTATTATTATTGACATAAAAGTTTGCAGAAAGCATAAATTCACCTTCATCAAAAAGTTCTCCAAATTCTAGTACTACATCTTGTGGGCCGCCACCTGTAGCTGCAGTAGAATTTAGGTAAATAGAGTTTGAGCCACTAAAGGCATTGTTATCGGTAACTTGAACGTCTTGAGCACCTGCAGCGGGCCATACTACCCAAAGGGTGTCTGCTGCAGCGATGTAGTCGCCAACAGCATAACTTTCAAAATCATCTGTAAAACTGAATTGAGCATTGACTGTGAAAACAGAAAATAGACTCAATAGTAATGCTATTTTTTTCATTGTAAATTTTAGACTGGTTATTAGCTTAGCAAGTTTAATAAAATATAGTCATATAAGCAGCTTTAATTTGTGATTTTTACGATTGTAAATTCGTATTTTTGCACCATGACAACTCTAATTATCATTATTTGTGCCATTTTACTTTTACTTGGCTTATTAGGTTGTTTTGTTCCTGTTGTTCCTGGTCCTCCACTAGCATATATTGCTTTATTAATTCTAACTGCTTTTACAGATTACAAATGTTCAGATGATTTTCTTTGGCAGTGGGCAGGCATAGTAGTTTTAGTAACTATCGCTGATTTTTGGTTACAGATTTATGGTGTCAAAAAATTCGGAGGGACTAAAAAAGCAGTTAATGGAACGATGATAGGCTTATTGGTTGGGATATTTGCACCAATACCTTTCGGTTTTATAGTTGGTCCTTTTGTTGGAGCATTAATTGGTGCTTATTTGGACGAAAAAGACGATATTATTAAAGTCATTAAAATTTCATCTGGAGCCTTGATTGGTTTCATTGGCGGTTTAGTTCTAAAGTTAGTCGTTTGCTTTTATCTCATTCGAGAATTTTATTTAACAATACAAGTATATTTTGAAAGTTTGTTCAGTTTCGTACTTAAATAGTATTCCATTTGTTTATGGTTTAGAAAATAGTGGTATAGAAGTAGATTTATCACTAGAAATTCCTTCGGTATGTGGGCAAAAGTTACAAAATAATGAGGTGGACTTAGCCTTATTGCCTATTGCAGTTATTCCTACTTTAGATTATGCTGATGTAGTAAGTCCTTATTGTATTTCTTCTGATGGGGCTGTGCAGACTGTTTGCTTATTTAGTGAAGTGCCTTTAGAACAGATTGATACCATATTGTTGGATTATCATTCACGGACTTCAAATGCACTCGTTCAATTATTATCCAAACACTTTTGGAAAATACAGCCTAAGTTTAAAAAATCAGATGTAGATTTCGAGTCCAATATTCAGGGTAATACGGCTGGTGTCATAATAGGAGATAGGGCTTACAATTACAGAGATAGTTTTCCATTTGTTTATGATTTATCTGAAGAATGGAAAAAATTCAGTGGATTGCCTTTTGTCTTTGCCTGTTGGGTGAGTAATAAACCTTTAGATTCGTCTTTCAAAAAAGCCTTTTCTTCTGCTTTACAATACGGTATTTCTAATTTAGACTTAGCTTTATCAGAAAAGTCAGAAGATTTTGATACTCAAATTGATAAAACGAAATACCTCACTGAAGTGATAAATTACGATTTGACTGATGAGAAAAGAAAATCGATGCAGATGTTCTTAGATTTAATCTCCTAAACTACCTTCTTTTATTGGCAGCTTCTTGTTGTTTCTTAGCCATATCTTCCAAACGCTTTTGGAATTTAGATTTCTTAACAGGCTTTTTCTTGTTATTCTCTATTTGAGCCAAAATTTCATCTTCGTTAATGAAATATTTTCTCATTACAAATTGCTGTCCAAAGGTTACCATATTGGCTAGGAAATAGTAATAACTCAATCCAGCAGCATAGTTGTTGAAGAAGCCCAAGAACATGATTGGCATGAGGTACATCATCCACTTCATTTGTGCCATTTGTGGTCCACTCATCTGACTATTCATTCTGGTATATAACAATGTAGAAATAGTCATAAGTAGAGTAAACAAACTAACATGGTCGCCATAAAACGGAATCTCAAACGGTAAATCAAGAACCGAATCGTAAGTGGATAAATCCGTTGCCCACAAAAAGGATTTTTGACGAAGTTCTATACTAGCAGGGAAGAAACGGAACAATGCAAATAAAATAGGCATCTGTAATAGCATGGGGATACAACCTCCAAGAGGGTTAACTCCAGCTTTTTTGTAAAGTGCCATAGTAGCTTGTTGCGCTTTCATCGGATCTTTATCTTTATGCTTTTCGGTAATTTTATCAATTTCAGGTTTTAGAACCTTCATTTTAGCTTGTGATTTGTAAGCCTTCAATGTAAATGGTGCTAGAGCCATCTTAATGATGAAAGTCATTATTAAAATGATGATACCGTAATTGGTTATACTGTTGTCTAACCAATTAAAAATAGGAATAACAGCATATTTATTAACCCATCTGAAGATACCCCAACCTAAAGGTATCATTCTTTCCAAATCCATATTATAGGCTGAAAGTGTTTCGTAGTGGTTAGGACCTAAGTACAATTTTAAGGGTATACTTTCTCTAGAATTATGATTGTATGCCAGTTGAGTTTCTACCTCAAGATTTTTCACAAAATTTGTCGAACTTTCTTTAGTTGTGGTTTTTACTGAAGTCGGTTTTTCGAAACCGTCATTATTGATAAGTACTGAGCTAAAGAATTGGTGTTTAAGTCCAATCCATTGGGCTTTTCCTTCTAAACTTTCCTCATCATCTTTAGTTTCTGAAAGGTAATCTACTTCGTCGTTGAGGTATTTGTAGTAAACTGTAGAATACATTCTTTCATTTTCTATACTCTTTTCAGTACTAGGCAAATTGATAGACCATTTTAACTCTAAATCATTGCGATTGGAAGGGATAATTTTCTCTAAACCAACAGTATTTACATTGAAGTCCATCATGTAATCGCCGTCATTGAGTTGGTAAACGTATTCCAAATATCCACCATTAGACGCCATCATACGCATAGCGACAGAACGGTCTGATTTATCTACTGATTTGAAATATAAGTCTTGGGTATTTATAATACGATTTCCTTCAGAAAAGAATGTGATGTTAAAGGCCGAAGAATCTCTATCGACAAGATTTAGGGGTAAAGAATCAGTAGTTTGATAATCTTTCAAAATAGCAGAAACTATTCGTCCTCCTTTAGGTGAAATGGATAATTTCAAAACATCATTTTCAATAACGATGTCTTCATCGCTACCCTGTGCCGACGGAGCAAATACACCAAATGTACGTTGGTGTAAATCATTGAGTTCAGTAGTGTCTGAAACAATAATAGTATTCGTTTCTTCATTAACAGTGGCTTCTTCTACAATAACAGTAGTGTTGTTGTTGTCAGATGTTTCTGCTTCAACTTCAATTACTGGTGGGAATAGGGCATTGTAGCCAACTACTATTAGTACAATTAAAATGACGCCTGTTATGGAATTTCTGTCCATTGTTTAGTGATGTTTTGAATAGGTTATTGCTGCACCGATAAATCCTACGAATAGGGGTTGTGGACTTGCTACGGTACTCTTGTATTCTGGGTGAAATTGGACACCAACAAACCATGGGTGTTCAGCAACTTCTATAATTTCAACAAGATTAGATTCAGGATTTAATCCAGTAGTTTTCATACCTGCCGACTCAAGTTTTTCTTTATAATCGTTATTGAATTCATAACGATGCCTGTGTCGTTCTTTGATATTTATTTTTTGATAACACTCAAAAGCTTTTGAGTCTTCCTCAACTTGACATGAATAAGCCCCCAAACGCATAGTGCCTCCTTTATCGGTCACCTTTTTTTGATGATCCATCAAATCAATAACAGGGTTTGATGTATTGGGGTTAATTTCTGTGGTATGAGCATCTGCTAAATTCAGTACGTTTCTAGCATATTCTATTACTGCGCATTGCATTCCTAGACAAATACCTAAGAATGGCACTTTTTCAGTCCTAGCATATTTAATAGCCTCAATTTTTCCTTCAATACCCCTATCGCCAAAACCTGGTGCTACTAATATTCCATCATATTGCTCTAGTTTTTCTTTAGCATTAGAGGGATTAATATCTTCGGATTGTAACCAAGATACCTTGACTTTACACTGATTAGCAGCTCCACTATGAGTGAATGCCTCGGCAATGGATTTGTAAGCGTCTTGAAGTTCGACATATTTGCCTATAACAGCAATTTTCACTTCTGAATTAGGATTTTTTAGTCGTGTTAAAAAGTCGTTCCAGAAGTGTAAAGAAACATTGGTTTCGTCTTTTAGCCCTAGCTTTCTTAGTGCTACTTTATCTAGCATTTCTGATTGCATAAGTAAAGGCACATGATATATGCTTTCAGCGTCCATAGACTCAATAACTGCATCTCTTTCTACATTACAGAATTGGGCTATTTTTCTTTTAATTTCAGAGCCTAAGTGGTGTTCAGTACGGCAAACTAAAATGTCGGGTTGAAGTCCCAATTCTCTTAGCTTTTTTACTGAGTTTTGAGTAGGCTTTGTTTTTAGTTCTCCAGCTGCCGAAAGGTATGGTACTAAGGTCAAATGAATGTTAATGGCATTAGATTCCATTTCCCACCTTAACTGTCGTACGGCTTCTATAAATGGTAAAGACTCTATATCTCCTACTGTACCGCCAATTTCTGTGATGACTATATCATACTGACCGGTTTCACCAAGAATTTGAATGTGTTCTTTTATCTCGTTAGTGATGTGAGGTATAACTTGAACGGTTTTACCTAAGTAATCGCCTCGTCTTTCTTTATCGATAACAGATTGGTAAATTCTTCCCGTAGTTACGTTATTGGCTTGAGAAGTGGTAGTGGATAAAAATCTTTCATAATGACCTAAATCTAAGTCTGTTTCTGCACCGTCATCTGTTACAAAACATTCTCCATGCTCGTACGGATTCATAGTGCCTGGATCTACATTGATATAAGGGTCTAGTTTTTGAATAGTTACTGAATAACCTCTGGCTTCTAATAATTTTCCTAGAGAGGCAGATACAATTCCTTTTCCGAGTGAAGAGGTAACTCCCCCTGTAACAAAAATATACTTAGTTGGGGAGGATTTACTCATTTTAGAATTAGGTGTTTGATGTAAATTTATTTGTTTGCGAAATTAAAAGAAAATCTAAGATGAAAATAGATTTTTTCTAAAAAGTTAAACTCAAACCTACACTAGGCATAAATGGTAATTGGTTAACTCGCTTATATTCTATTCTGTTGAAATAAAATATATTTTCTCTGTTGTACACATTAGTAACCCCAACATTCCATTCGAAAGTAGAGTATTTACTCAATTTCTGTTGTTTCTTTAATGCAATATCCAAGCGATGATACCAAGGTAATCTGCCTTGATTTAGTCCAGCATAGATAATTCCTAATTCGCCACTCTCTGATGTGTAGTTGGTATTAATGCCATCAGAAAAGTCAAGTGAGGGGTAGAAGCCTTGTGTTTGGGTAAAAGGAAAGCCTGAACCGATATTCCAACGGGCATCTAAACTCCAATTGTTTTCTGCACCAAACTTATAAGTGCTGACTAAGTTTAGGTTGTGTCTTCTGTCGAAATGGGGGTTGTATTCTATATTTTCTCCTGTTCTAGTGATATGACCAAGGGAGTAAACCAACCAAAAATAGAATTTAGGGTCGTTATATTTTAGTACTACATCAACCCCTTTTGCTAATCCTTGTTCTATAATAAAGTCTGGGTCAGATAGGGTAATTTTTTCTTTGTTGATGTTCGTCAGTTGGGTAAAGTCTTTGATATAGCCTTCTAGGTTGAAGTCAATCTTTGATGAGATATCATATTCTACGCCAAGAATTAGGTGGTTCGCCAATTGTAATCCATTGACGACTTCTTCGCCTTTAAATTCATCGGGTAAATTGTCTGGGGCAGAAAGGAAACCATAAAATAAGTTCACTACATCTTGGTCCGAGTTGGTGCTCACTAAATTTTGAGAATATCTTCCTGCCGCTAATTTTAAACGCAGATTGTCAGTAGCTAGAAATTTTGCGCCTAGTCTAGGTTCAAATGTAGCACCTAAAGAATTGTATTTGTAAATTCTAACCCCAGGATCTAGGATGAGCTTTTGGGTTTTGATTTTATATCTTAGAAAACCCGATAGCTCAGTTGAATTTTCTTTTTGCTCTGTTTTTAAACCTGTAGCATTGGTGAAGTCAAAATCAGTTTGATAGCCTAAAACTTCAAGTCCATATTGCAATTCATTTTCGTTATTAAAGCTCGTAAAGTTCAACCCTAAGTTAAAGCCATTAACGCCACTTTGTCTAGGGTTTAATACGGCTTCTTCCAGACGAATGAGATAAGAAGAATAAGCAAATGTACCTTCTATTATTGTTGAAGTTCCTGAGGGTACAAGTATAAAGCTGCTACCGATACCCCCTGAATTCCAACCTAAATTGGATACGTCTCTATAACTTACTTTGTCTCTGTAGTTATAGCCAAACATGCTCCATTTACTTCCGCTACTACTATTGACAGAAATTTTACCGTACAAATCGGTATAACTGTATGGCAAACCAGCCGTATCTATATAGGTGTAAAGTAGTTTTGAGCTTTTATCAAGATAAGATGTTTTGGCTGAAAGTATGAAAGATGCATTGCCACCTTTTTTAAAGAATGGACCTTCTAGCATTAGCTTACTACCAAAGCTATTGGTTGATACTTTTCCAGCCAATCTATTTTTATTACCGTCTTTGGTAGTGATATCCATAATGGAAGAAATACGTCCACCATATTGTGCTCCAAAGCCTCCAGTATATATGTCAGCATTTCGTATTAAATCTGTATCAAACACGGAGAATAAACCAATAGAGTGAAAGGGATTGTAAACAATCATACCATCAAGTAAAACCTTGTTTTGTATGGGAGAACCTCCTCTGATGTATAGTTGTCCTCCTTGGTCGCCAGTAAATACCACTCCAGGTAATACCTGTAAGTATTGGGCCAAATCGGGTTCGCCTCCAATTGCAGGAATTAACTTAATATCTTTTGGGGTAATCTTGGTGACTGATACCTTGACTTCAGTTTTCATTTCTAGTTTATCGGCAGATACGGTGACGGTTTTTATCTGTACCGATGACGGTGAAATTTCTAACTTTTGGTTAAGTATTTGATTATCTTTTATGTTGATTGCTTGACGTAGGGTGTCGTAACCTACATAGGTCACGAATAAAGTGTGATTTCCTAAGGGTACATTGGTGATATTAAAAAAACCATTAACGTCCGTAGATGCTCCTATCGACTTACCTTCTAAAATTACATTACAGAACATAATGGGCTCTCCGTTTTCTTTGTCATATACGAAGCCTCTAACACTCCCTTTTTGAGCAAAAAGCGTAAGTTGAGCAAAAAGTAATAGTAGAAAAGTTAGTTTAGTTTTCATCAATCAATTTGAGGGGGCAAAGGTATTGTTTTTAATGTAGAATTTTGAACAAAAATTCTTTTAACAATTCGCCGTCATTTATGGAATGATTATCTACGCCTTTAGATTTCATGTCGTACGTTCTGCACAGTCCAATTATTTCCATGGACTTTCTTTTGCTATAATTCATGGCTGCCATTTGATAATCTTTAATGAAGTAAGGATTTACTTTCAGCACTCGTGCCGTATTATTGCTCGACTTGTCTGTCAGAGTATGGTACAACAATACTTTTTGGAAGAAATTAAAAATAACGCCAACGCTAACAACCAAGGGATTGTCTTTGGGGTTTTGAGCAAAAAAGTTGGCAATGCGATTAGATTTTAGAATATCCTTTTTTGCTAGAGCATTTGTCAATTCAAAATTGTTGTAGTCTTTACTGATGCCGATATTTACCTCAATACTTTCTGACGTAATCTCACTATTGGGTGGTGTAATAATCATCAGTTTATCCAGTTCGTTGCTGATTTTATTCAAATCGTTTCCCAAATATTCAGCGATAAGGTGAGAAGCCTTGTGTCCAATTTTATATTGCTTGGAGGAAAGGTAGTTTGCTACCCACGCTGGAACTTGATTGTCGTACAATTTTTTGCTTTCAAAAAGGACTGCTTTTTTGGATAAGGTCTTGTAAATGCTTTTGCGCTTGTCTAGAGATTTGTATTTGTGGCAAAAAACAAGAACGGTTGATTCTTGAGGACTGTTGAGGTAGTTCTCTATCTCTTCTATTTTTTTGAGCTGTTGAGCTTCTTTGACAATAACTACCATACGCTCACCCATAAATGGAAATTGTTTGGCAGTAGAAATTACGGTTTGAACATCAATATCTTTAGCATACAATACCGTTTGATTAAATTCTTTTTCTGTATCGTTAAGTACTTCGCTACTGATATAATCACTGATGTAGTCTATGTAATAGCTTTCTTCACCCATTAAAAAATACACGGGCTGATATTTTTTTGCTTTTAAGTCCGATAGGATTGCTTCAAAATTCATTTCTTTGTGCTATTACTATGCTAGTTAATTTAAACCTGCCAAAATACGACTTCAAACTTAAACGGATTGAAGGTTCCGAATATATTTTTGATGAAGTTAGGAAAAAATACATCAAACTGACACCTGAGGAGTGGGTAAGACAACATTTGGTGCATTACCTCTGTGTCTTTAAAAAATACCCAATATCTTTGATGTCTGTAGAACATGCATTGGTGTATAATGGCATGAAAAAACGAGCCGACATTGTATGTTTTGATACCTCAGCTCAGCCCATAGTTATAGTAGAATGTAAAGCTCCTAGTGTCAAGATTAGCCAAAAAGTTTTTGAGCAAATAGCACGTTATAATTTTGATTTAAAAGTACCCTATTTGATGGTTTCCAATGGCTTAGAGCACTATTGCTGTCAAATGAATTATGACACAGCTTCTTTTGATTTTTTAAAGGAAATTCCAGAATATCAAAATTAGATTTTAATTATTGCACCCCTAATGTGAAAAGTGTAGCTTTGCTAGCCTAATTTTTTACATTATGAACTTAGAAGGAATTTTATCCATTGCTGGAAAACCAGGTCTTTTCAAGATGATAAGTCAAGCCAAAAACACCATTGTTGTAGAGTCATTAATTGATAAAAAGAGAATGCCACTTTACGCTTCTCATCAAGTTAGTGCTTTAGAAGATATTGGCATATATACCTATTCTGATACTGTGCCATTAAGTGATATTTTTGATGCTATTGCTGTTAAAGAAAACGGAGGAGCTTGTTTAAGCCACAAGTCGCCAAAAGATGAAATGTTTACTTGGATGAGAACCGTTTTACCTGAGTTTGATGAAGACCAAGTTTACCATTCTGATATTAAAAAATTAGCACAGTGGTACAATATCTTACACGAACAAGGATTGATAGAACTGCCAAAAAAAGAAACTGCTAAAAAAGAAGTTAAAGAAGATAAATAAAACCATTATGGAAAGTAATACTGCAAAAATACCAACTCGACCAAAAAGACAATTTATTGATGAAAATTTAATGGTTGATAGTTGGGAAAAAATTGAAGTTTATTTTAAATCCTTATTGGCTAGAGAGATTAATTCTGTAACTGACTTGGAGCAATGGATGCTCAATAGGAGTGAATTAGAATCCGTTTTGGAGGAAGAACAGGCTTGGAGATACATCAAGATGAACATTGATACCACAGACCAAAAATTAGCTAAAGATTTTGCTTTTTGGATTCAAGAGATATCTCCCAAAGTAGCTCCTTTTTCACATCAATTAAATGTAAAACTTAATAACAGTCCATATTTGAAAGAATTGGACAATGAAAAATACCGCATATACCTTAGAGGTTTGCAAAAAGCTATTGAAATATATAGAGAAGAAAATATTCCTTTGATGGTTGAAATGGAAACCAAGCAACAAGAATATGGTGCTATTGCAGCCAAGATGACTGTTGAAATAGATGGTCAAAAAATGACTATGCAAAAAGCAGCTCAGTATTTGAAGGATACGGATAGAGATAAACGTGAAGAAGTGTTTAATATTATTAACGCTAGACGATTGCAAGATGTTGAAGCTCTTGACCAATTATTTGATGAATTGATAGCACTGCGTCAACAAATTGCTAAAAACGCTGGTTTTGAAAATTACAGAGATTACAAATTTGCAGCTATGGGACGTTTCGATTATACCCCAGCAGACTGCTACGCTTTTCACGATTCTATAGCTAAAGAGATAGTACCTATCATAGAAGACTTTGACAAAAGCCGAATGGACAAGATGGGATTAGAAAATTATAAGCCTTGGGACACCTCAGTAGATGCAAGTGGCAAAGCCCCTCTCAAACCTTTTGAAGGTGGGCAGGATTTAATCAATAAATCTATCCGTTGTTTTGAGCGTTTACGCCCCTATTATGGCGAGTGTTTAAATACTATGAAGGCTATGAATCATTTGGATTTGGAGTCTAAAGAAGGAAAAGCACCGGGGGGATTTAATTACCCTTTGTATGAGATAGGTGTTCCTTTTATTTATATGAATGCGGTAGGTTCGCAAAGAGATTTGGTGACCATGGTACACGAAGGTGGACACGCTATTCATTCTTTTTTAAGTAGAGATTTGCCCTTGGCTGATTTCAAAAGCGTTCCTTCAGAAGTGGCTGAACTAGCCTCTATGTCTATGGAGCTAATATCTATGGATACATGGGATGAGTTTTACGACAACCAAGAAGAACTTAACAGAGCAAAGAAAGAACAAATGCAAAAAGTCTTGGAAGGTTTGCCTTGGATTGCAGCTATTGACAGATTCCAACAATGGATTTATACCACACCGCATACGGCTGACGAAAGACGTACCGAATGGGATAAAATTATGTCTGAATTAAGTAGTTCAATAGTCAATTGGGAGGGGCATGAAAAAGCCCATCAGAATATATGGCAACGACAATTGCATTTGTACGAAGTACCTTTCTATTATATAGAATATGGTATGGCTCAATTGGGAGCAATAGCTATGTGGAGAAGTTACAAACAGCTAGGAAAAACCGCTTTAGATAATTACGATGCAGCTTTAAAATTAGGTTATACTAAATCCATTGGAGAGCTTTACCAAACAGCAGGAATAGAGTTTAATTTCTCACAAGATTATGTCAAAGAGTTAGCCGACTTCATCAAAACAGAGTTGGCTAATATGAACTAAGCTTTTTTTACTGGTCTTGGATTTTTTGATTTAGACTGTGCCACCCTCTACCGTTATAAACAGATTCAAATCCATTAGCCTCTAGTATACTTTTTGCTGATGCGCTTCGTATTCCTGATGCACAACACGTAATAATAACCCTATCCTTTTTAAGTTTATTCAATTTTTTACTCAGAGTATTCAATGGAATATTTACGGCTCCTTTTATATGGTTGTTTTCAAATTCAGCTGGGCTACGAACGTCTAAAATTAGTGCGCCTTCTTTTACTTTTTTGGCGAAATCAATTGCTGGCGTGATACCAAAAAACGCTTTTATGCTATTTATCATTTTTCATAGTTTTATAATTGACACAAAGAAAACCAATTTTAAGCGAAATTTCTAATAAAAAAAGTAATTGTTTTTAGCTTATTTTATCTAGTAATGTTATTAAATCGTTAATTTTTAATTTTTAATAATTTATCATTCATATTTTTTAAAGAAATTACTTACATTCGCCGACCAAAATTTTGAAGATAAATAACGATTTGCAGTTCAATCGTTTATATAATATAACTATTCAATTTTAAACTATTGAAATTATGATGATTAAGTCTAGAGTTAAGAGAAGGCAATTTTTTACAAGAAAGTTTAAGCCAAGTATTCGAATAATTGCGCATACTCATTCTCGAGATTTTTTAGGTTGGGTGGCTATGACCGAAGACGACCAAGCTGTTGGCTGGGTTAATTTGACCTTCCAGAAAGATAAAGTTATCAAATTTCAAGACGCTTTTGTTTCTATGGATTTTCGAGGACGTGGCATTTACAATATGTTGTGGCAAGCTCGTATGAATTGGGTCGAAAAAAATTATGCTGGTAAAGGCTATACCATAGAGTCTTGGTGTAAAGATACTTCTATACATCAATTTATAAAGCAAGACTTTGAAATTGGTGAAACAGCAACTCGAGTTTATAAAGAGATTTAATGATTTGTTAGTTTTTTCTCAAATTTTTAACCTCATTTGCCCGCTAATATTTGAATTGTTTGCAAGTGTTAAATCAGAACTTAACCCACCGCCAGTAGTTGCTTGAAATGCTCTTGTAGGGATTGGCATTAATTATACCCACTTTACCATCTGCTTTCACAATCATTCTAAGCGTATTATTACTTCTTATTCTAAAATCTTCATTGTTAGTTGTGCCAATAAATTGACTGCTACCTATGGAGTTGCCTTCTAAAGTCCAGCCACTAGTTGAGGTGTTGCTAGAAATTGGTTGCCAAGAACTACCATCGTAATAATGGATTTGTTCTTCGGACTGTACATAAATCAAATTACCTCGAGCTGGGAGTAGAGTATTATTCATGGTCGTAATATCGGCAACAGTATGAATTCGAATAAGCTGAAAGCCATATTGAGAGAAAGAAAATGAGCTTTGAAAAATTATTTGTAGAATACACTAGTAAAATGGTTTGAAAAACATTATTTAAAGATTTTTATTTTTCATTTAAATACCCTTCAATTTTAGGTAAAAGCTCGTTCATTTTCAGCACATCAAAGTCGGTGAAGTAATATTTGATTTTGATGTAGCCATTACTCATCTTAATACTGACATAATAGTCATCTTCTACTTTGGTGAATTTACAGCTACCACCATAACAATAGAACCCATCGATATATGAATTAAGTAATTTTGCTAGTGAGTCCACATGATTTTCGGAGTAATGTGATTTTAAAATACGTTTGTTAAAGATACCATTATCCCAATCTGTAGTGACGGTGTTGTTTTGTGAATAGGCACTTATCGAAAATGTTAGACCTATCAATAGAAGAAATACTTTCATGGTTTAGTTTTAAGTTCGATTACAAAAGTAAGAAATTTTAGCACTTATAATTGATTGAAACAGTTGTGTGCTATTGTACAGAAAATAACTACTTTTGCAGACTTTCAAAAAATAGAGCAAATATGAATATCACGCAAGAGAGCATAGACGATTTGAATGCTAAACTTAAAGTAGAAGTTTCGGCAAATGATTATGAAGCTAAAGTACAAGAGGTTATTGTCAATTACAGAAAGACGGCTAGTATCCCTGGTTTTCGTAAGGGTAAAGTGCCAATGGGGCAGGTCAAAAAAATGATTGGTAAATCCGTATTGGTAGATGAAGTGAATAAATTGCTTCAAGAAGCTATCTACAAGCACATTACCGAAAATAAAGTTGAAGTATTAGGAAATCCTTTGCCATTAACGTCAGAAGTGGATTGGGACAATGCCACAGACTTTACTTTCGAATACGAGATGGGTTTAGCTCCTGATTTCAAGGTTGCTCTAGACAAAAAAGGCAAATTTGACTTTTTGAAAATTGTAGCGGACAAGAAAATGGTGGACCACTATGTTAATGATATGGCCAAACGTTTCGGGAAAATGACTCAACCAGCCAAGTCTGAAAAAACAGATTTAATGATGGGTGAGTTTACTCAATTAGATGCTGATGGCAATGTGTTGGAAGGTGGTGTTAATCATACTGCATCGGTAGCATTGGATATTATTCAAGATAAAAAAGCTCAAAAAGCCTTAATTGGATTAGCAGAAGGTGATGAAGTTAAATTGCGTGTCAATAAGGGTTTTTCTAACGATGCACATCACATGCTAAATATTAAGAAAGAAGAATTAGAGACTCTTGACGCAGATTTCAATTTTAAAGTGAACAAAATTAGCCGAATGGAACCGGCTGAATTGAATCAAGAGTTATTTGATAAGACTTTTGGCAAAGACACCGTAAAAAGCGAAAAAGAATTTAGAGCCAAAATAAAAGAAGAAGTAGAAAAATCCTTCGTTAGCGAAAGCGATAACAAATTAAAAAATGACGTTATTCTACATCTTATCAAAAAAACTAAAATGAGTTTGCCTGACACTTTTTTGAAGAAATGGCTAGTGACTACTAACGAACAAGGTTTGACTGCAGAGCAGGTAGAAGCTGAGTACGAGCAATATTCTAAAAGTTTGAAATGGCAGTTGATAGAAAATAAAATTATCAAGGAGAATAATTTAGAAGTGAAAAATGAAGATGTTTTAGCACACGCCAAAGAACTAATCGTTTCTAACTTTGCACAATACGGTCAACCAGCACCAGAAGATAAAAAGCTAGAAGAAATAGCTGTCCAAGTGTTGGGTAACGAAGAAGAACGTAAAAAAATATACAATCAGTTGTACGATGTAAAAACAATGGCATTGTATAAAGAAAAGTTTACTCTTAAAGATAAAGAGGTGACTTACGATGAATTTGTTAAATTAGCAACTGAAAAATAAAAACTAAAAGATATGTTTGACCCATCAGAAGAGTTTAGAAAGTTTGCCACCAAAGACCGTGGTATCAGTAGCACTACTTTAGACCGATTTCAGTCGGCTTATGCTAATTACATTTCGCCTACTATTATAGAAGAACGTTCTATGAATGTGGCTTCCATGGATGTGTTTTCTCGTTTGATGATGGACAGAATTATCTTTTTGGGTGTCCCTATAAACGATTATGTGGCTAATATCATACAAGCCCAATTGTTATTTTTAGAATCTGTAGATTCGGAAAGAGGTATTCAGATTTATTTGAATTCTCCTGGTGGTGGCGTTTATGCTGGATTGGGCATCTACGATACTATGCAATACATTAACCCTGATGTAGCTACTATCTGTACGGGTATGGCTGCCTCTATGGGTGCAGTATTGTTATGTGCTGGAGCAACAGGTAAAAGAACAGCCTTAAAACATTCACGAGTAATGATTCACCAACCTTTAGGGGGTGCAAGTGGTCAAGCTTCAGATATCGAAATTACTGCTAGAGAAATACAGAAATTGAAAAACGAATTGTATGAAATCATTGCAAGTCATACGGGTAAATCTTTTGATGAGGTGTGGAAAGATAGTGATAGAGATTATTGGATGACTGCCGAAGAAGCCAAGGCTTATGGCATGATTGATGAAGTTCTCGTAAAGAAAAACTAAAAAAAGTTTAGGCTTTTTAAAAACCACATGCTGCAAAGTATGTGGTTTTTCGTTATTTTTGTACCTATGTCAGAAGAGAAAAATATTAACTGCTCATTTTGTGGTAGAGATAAGCAAGACACCAACGTCTTAATAGCGGGTATCAATTCGCACATATGTGACAGTTGTATTGAACAAGCCGTAGGCATTGTTCACTCTGAAAAAGAGGGTAAAGACCAGCAAATTCTTGCTGCTCAGATGAATTTACTCAAACCCATAGATATTAAGGCTCACTTAGACCAATACGTTATCGGTCAAGATAACGCCAAAAAAATACTTTCGGTAGCGGTTTATAACCATTACAAAAGACTTGTTCAGCCCCCCTCGATGGATAAGGAAGAAATTGAGATAGAAAAATCTAACATTATAATGGTGGGACAAACAGGAACAGGCAAAACGCTTTTGGCACGAACTATAGCCAAAGTTTTGAATGTACCCTTTTGTATTGCCGATGCGACTGTTCTTACTGAAGCAGGATATGTTGGTGAAGATGTCGAAGCCATACTTTCTAGATTATTACAAGCAGCCGATTATGATGTCAAAGCCGCTCAGAGAGGCATTGTATTTATCGATGAGATAGATAAAATAGCTCGTAAAAGTGACAATCCTTCTATTACAAGAGATGTTTCTGGAGAGGGTGTTCAACAGGCTATGCTGAAATTATTGGAAGGCGCAGTGGTGCAAGTACCTCCTCAAGGTGGTAGAAAACACCCTGAGCAAAAAATGGTGTCTATCGACACTAAAAATATCTTGTTCGTATGTGGTGGTGCTTTTGATGGCATTGATAGAGTAATAGGAAAGCGTTTGAGTACACAAGCCATTGGTTACGCTACTCATAAAAAAGAAAAAGTAGATAAGGACAATATGTTACAATACATCAGTCCACAAGACTTAAAAGGTTTTGGCTTAATCCCTGAACTAATAGGACGTTTACCAGTATTGACACACCTCAAACCACTAGATAAAGAAGCTTTACGTCAAATACTTACCGAGCCTAAAAATTCTTTAACCAAGCAATACGTCAAGTTATTTGAAATGGACGGTATTACTTTGAGTATTGATGATGCGGTGTTAGACTATATTGTCGAAAAAGCTATTGATTTTAAATTAGGTGCTCGAGGTCTTCGTTCTATCTGCGAAACCATTATGATAGACGCTATGTTTGACGGCCCTTCAGATTCAGAGAATAAAGAGTTCAAGCTTACTCTTGAATATGCCCAAAATAAGATAGAAAATTCTACACTTCAAAAGCTAAAAGTAGCTTAAGATTCGCGTTCAAAAGTTTGAAAAGTAAAAGCAAAAGGATGCTTTTCATCAGAAGGGTGTAAGTCAGTATGTACCAGTTTCCAACTTCCATTTAAATCGTCAAAGTAGGTATCGCCATCAATTTCTGTGTGAACTCTTGTAAGATATATTCTATCAACAAGATTGTGTTCAATGGCATGCTTGTAAATCTGACCTCCTCCAATTACGAAAGGTTCTTTGTCACCAGCTTTTTGAGCAAGTTCTATAGCTTCCTCAACTGAATTTACGACTAAACAACCTTCGGCTTTATAGTCATCTTGTCTCGTTACAATAACATTCGTACGCTTTGGTAATGGGCGGTATTTATGCGGTATAGATTCGTAATTCCTTCTCCCCATTATTACAAAATGCCCTTTGGTAGTGTCTTTGAAGAACTTCATATCAGTAGGCAAATGCCATACTAAATCATTGTCTTTCCCTATGACTTTATTTTCCGAAACGGCTACTATTAAAGATACTACCATTAGCTTGTTGTTACATTATAAATTACACCTCTATCTTCAAGGTAAGATTTTACAAATTCAAAATGATCCCCTAAATATTCAGGAGGAGAAATTCCAACTTTATTGTATTGACCATCAATGACTAAATTAGCGACTGCTGTGCAAGTGAAACCTGTAGTTCGTGCCATAGAAATGGTATTGTCTTGATATCTATCTAGGAGATAATATTTGTACTCGACTTCTTTGCCATTCTCTTTACCCTTAATATGAATACGCATTACGGTAAAGTCTTTTTCACCTTCTTTCAATTGCCATTTTGGGAATAGTAGCTTTGATGTTACATCAATTGGTCGTATCATTTGACCATTAACCTCAATTTCATTGTAAGAGAAAAAACCACTTGCTCTAAGTACCTTGAGGTACTCTACACAGCCAGGATAACGCAATGTTTTTTCTATCATATTAGGAATATGTGGCATAGTGTCTATTAGCGACCTTAAGCCATCAGAGTTCCAGCTTTCTAAGGTGCCGACACCTTCAAACTCTATCAGCTCGGTGTCAGACAAAGCTTCTTTGGTAACAACTTGCCCATTTTGAACGTATCGTGCTGGTCGTATGTATTCTTCAATGACATCTATAGGAGAAAAAACTGCTTTGTACTCATAGGGCCACTCTCTAATTTCTGGTAATCCTCCAACAAGACATTCGTAGTCAGAAATTTCCATTTGATGGTTGTGATGTCCCAAAATAATATTACCCATGCCAGGTGCTACGCCACAATCCATTACAGCTACAACGCCCATCTCTTTTGCCAAATCGTCGAGTCCAAAAGGGTCTTCAGGAAAAAATGAAATATCTACACAGTTTTTTCCTGCTTTAATAATGGTTTCTAAAGTTTTATAACCCATAAAACCAGGAACAGCACCTACAACTAAGTCGTAATCTTTAATAAGACGTTCAATAGTTGAGCTGTCAGATAAATCGGCGTGTATGGTATGTATGCCTAATTTTGATAAAGGAAGTAAAGCATCTTCCTTAAAATCTACTGATGCTACTTGATGGTTTTTAGCCAAATCTTTCGCCATTACACCACCTACTAATCCAGCACCTAAAACAATGATTTTTGCCATTATACCGCTACTTTTCCTTTAATATGAGGGTGTGGATCATAATCTTCTAACTGAAAATCTTCGTATTTAAAATCAAAAATTGACTTTACTTTTGGGTTAATTGTCATTTTAGGTAGTGGTCTAGGCTCTCTTGACAATTGCAATTCAGTTTGTTCAAAATGATTGCTGTAAATGTGAGCGTCACCTAAAGTATGGACAAATTCTCCTAGCTCTAAGTCGCACACTTGGGCTACCATCATGGTCAGTAGGGCATAAGAGGCAATATTGAAAGGAACACCTAAAAATATATCTGCACTTCTTTGATAGAGTTGACAAGACAATTTACCTTCTGCTACATAAAATTGAAAAAAGGCGTGACAAGGTGGTAAAGCCATTTCTTCGATTTCACCAACATTCCATGCGCTAACAATCATTCTTCTGCTGTCTGGCGTGTTTTTGATTTGGTTGATTACTTGTGTGATTTGGTCAATGTGCCTACCATCTGGCGTTGGCCAACTTCTCCATTGATATCCATACACATGACCTAAGTCGCCATTTTCGTCTGCCCATTCGTCCCAAATCCTAACTCCATTTTCTTTGAGGTATTTGATGTTGGTATCGCCTTTCAAGAACCATAACAATTCGTGAATAATGGAACGCAGGTGAAGTTTTTTTGTTGTTATACAAGGGAATCCTTCAGATAAATCAAAACGCATTTGATGACCAAATACACTTTTAGTCCCTGTTCCTGTTCGGTCAGATTTTAGAGTGCCTTCATTCATCACTCTAGTCATTAAGTCTAAATATTGTTGCATAAATTATATTATCATTCCTACGATTACAGCAGTAAACAAACATGCTAGTGTACCTGCAATCAAAGCTAAAATTCCCAATCTAGATAAGTCTTTCATTCGTGATGGGGCAATAGCACCTATACCTCCAATTTGAATACCTATGGATGCGAAATTAGCAAATCCACATAAAATATAGGTCGCTATTATGATTGATTTTTCTTGGAAGAATTTGCCACTAGCTTTTAATTCTCCTAGCGATACATAAGCTACAAATTCATTCAAAATTGTTTTTTCACCTAACAATTGACCAACCAATACAATGTCTTCTTTACAGACACCTAAGAGCCAAGTCAATGGAGCTAAAGTATAGCCTAAAATAAATTCTAAACTTAAGCCTGAGTATTGCCCTTCGGTAAAGTTGTTGACCCAAGCGTTTATACCTGTAACATCACCTATGAAGTTGGTTAGTATGTAGTTTAGCATAGCAATGAATGCTATAAATACTAAAAGCATCGCTCCCACATTAACGGCTAATTTGATACCTTGAGTGGTTCCTATACTGATAGCTTCTAAGACATTACTACCTAATTGCTCATCAGAAATACTCATATCTTTGTTGACGGCTTCTGTTTCTGGTAAAAGAATTTTGGCAGCTACAATAGCCGCTGGAGCGGACATCACTGATGCTGCTAGTAAGTGCTTAGCGAAAAACAATTGTTCGGTAGGGTCTGTTCCTCCCAAAAAGCCGATGTATGCTGCTAACACTCCTCCAGCAATAGTTGCCATACCACCACTCATCAAACAAAGTAATTCAGACAATGTCATTTTTTCGATGTAGGGCTTAATCAATAATGGTGATTCAGTTTGTCCCAAGAAAATATTCCCTACTGCTGCTAGACTTTCAGAACCTGATAAGTTCAAGGTTTTTTTCATTAAAAGGGCAAAGAAATAGACAATCTTTTGTAGAATGCCGTAATAAAATAAAACGCTAGTAAGAGCCGAGAAGAATACAATTGTAGGGAGTACTTGAAAGGCAAATATATAGCCAAAAGAATCCATATTGTCGATTAGTCCGCCAAATAAAAATAGAGAGCCATCTCTAGTAAAACCAAGAATTATTACAAAAATAGAACTCAGCCATTCAAAGCCCGATTGTATAAAAGGAACTTTTAGAATTCCTATGGCAAAAACAATTTGTATCAGTATGCCTTTGAATACTAATGACCAATTGATTGCTTTTCTGTTTCTACTAAAAATAAATGCGATAAGTATGAGGACTAAAATTCCTAACAACCCTCTTAGAATAGTTGTAATATCAAAGCTAGACTGGATGGGCTGGGTATAAGTAATTGCCTTGAAAGCATAGTCAATACCATTTTCTTGTAGTAGGAGATTATTTTCGTTAAGTTCAATTGAGTAAAAACGGCTTGTATCTGAAGGAAAGTTATAATGAAAAGCTAGTGTGTTTTCTTCTACTTCCCATTGTCCACTAGCTTTAAGAGGTATGGAACTAATCAGATATTCAAAAGTGCCATCTTCATTTATAAGCATATAATCATCTTCTCCAATAACTCTTAAATTGGTAGTGTCATCAGTTTTTCTGATGTGTTCAAATTGCCATTTCTTACTTAATTCTTGAGATTGACCAAATAAGGATAATAAGATGAAAAATGTAAAGGTTAAATGCTTAATCATAATGTCTGTGTGTTAGCTTCTTCTGTTAATTTCATCTCTAATTCTTGAAGCTAATTCGTAATCTTCATTTTCAATAGCTTCATTCAATTTTTCCTCTAACTCTTTTATGGATATGTTATTAAAATCATTGGAGAAATCTTCATTTTCCTCTAATTCTTCACTTTGTGTAGAAATAACATCTTTATCTAATATAATGCCAGCCTCATCGATGATGGCTTCGTAGGAAAAGATTGGAGCCTTAAAACGTATAGCAATAGCCACGGCATCAGAGGTTCTGGAGTCTAGCTCAACTTCTTTGCCGTTGTGGTCTATACAATAAATAATGGATGAAAATATACCTCCTGAATTAATAGAGCTAATTACTACTTTTTGAACATTAATCTTAAAACCATCGGCTAATGTTTTAAACAAATCGTGAGTGATGGGGCGTTGGCTTTTGTATTCATTATCCAAAGCAATAGCGATGGCTTTTGCCTCGAAATTGCCTATTACAATAGGTAGCCTTCTTTTGCCTCCAATCTCACCTAATACTAGAGCATAAGCTCCAGATTGGGTTTGACTATTTGAAAGTCCAACTATATCCAGTTGAATGAGTTTCATTAATTATTTGCTTTGAAATTTTTTATTTCTTCTATTAGACGAGGGACTACTTCAAATGCATCACCTACTATACCATAGTCTGCAGCTTTGAAAAAAGGTGCTTCAGGATCGGTGTTTATAGCTACCATTACTTTAGAAGAATTAACTCCTGCTAAATGTTGAATAGCACCTGAAATACCTACGGCTATATATAAATTTGGTGCTATGGCTTTACCTGTTTGTCCTACGTGTTCGCTATGCGGTCTCCAGCCGATATCGGAAACAGGTTTTGAACAAGCTGTTCCAGCGTTAAGCAAATCGGCTAGTTCTTCTATCATACCCCAGTTTTCAGGGGCTTTTAAGCCTCTTCCTGCCGAGACTACCACTTCAGCTTCTGCCAAACTAATCTTGCCACTTGATTTTTCTACTTTTTCAGAAGTTACGTTAGGGCTTTCATTAGTAAAGTCAAAAGTGTCTATTTGGCAATTGGGATTTGGATTCTCAGTGATGGTGTAGGCATTAGGAGATAGTGCTAAAACACAACTGCTAGAGGTCGTCTGTGCAATTTCAAAAGCTTTCCCAGAAAATGCTTTTTTCTTTATAGTAATAGGAGAGGTTTCTGATGGTATATCGACAACATTACTAATGTATGAGGCGTCTAAATCAATAGATAGTCTAGGCCCAATACATTTTCCCGTATTGCTATTTGAAATAATAAATACGCTAGCATTTTCTTGTTTAGCAACTTGCGCTAAGACCGATGACATACCTTTATTATCACAGCTATCAAAATCAGAATTTACGCTAATAACTTTGTCAGCTCCATAATTTGATAGTGAATTAATATCATCATTGATATTTCCTAATGTGACCGCAATACATGATAAGTTTAATTTTTTAGCGGTATCGTGTGCAAATGTTATTGCTTCAAATGTTCCTTTCTTAAAGGAGCCATTCCAACTTTCTGCGAATACTAATACTGACATATCTTAAATTACTTTTGCTTCTTGATGAAGTAATGATACTAATTCTTTTTCTTGACCTGCTTCTACCATTTTACAAGCTTGTTTAGCGGCAGGTTTTTCAAATGATATAGACTTGCTTTTATCAACTGTTCCGTTTGAGCTGACTACAGTTAGCGGTTTAGTTCTAGCAGTCATAATGCCTCGCATGTTAGGAATGAGTAAGTCAGATTCTTCGACTAAGCCTTTCTGACCAGCAATAATTAGTGGTAGTGATGCTTTGACAAATTCTTTGCCTCCTTCTATTTCTCTTTCCATATTAGCCTTATCGCCACTTAATGCGAAGCCAGTACAGGCATTTACAAAAGGTAAATCGAGAATTGCTGCTAACATTCCAGGAACTGCGCCATTATTATAATCGATAGACTCTCTACCCGTAATTATTAAATCAAAGTCTTGTTCAGAAATTACCTTGGCTAACTCTTGAGCTACACTAAAACTATCTTTAGATTCAGAGTCTATTCGTATTGCTTGGTCAGCACCAATAGCCAATGCTTTTCTAAGGGTTGGTTCGCTAGATGCCTCACCTAAATGAATGACAGTAACCTTTCCTCCGTGTTCTTCTCTCAGTTTTATAGCTTTCGTAAGTCCAAACTCATCGTAGGGATTGATGATAAATTGCACTCCTTCAGTGTTGAATGCCGTGGAGTCACTAGTGAATTCAATCTTAGACGTCGTGTCAGGAACGTTACTAATGCATACTAGTATGTTCATAGTCATTTTTCGTTGTTAGTTATGTTTAGCAAAACTAAGGATTTTGAGGCATTATTTTGCAAGAATTTAACAATAGTATTAACAAGATTTTAATAGTTATTATCTTCTTTGCTAATTTGTAAAAAATGTTATTTTTGCACTCCTATATTTTTAATAATTGTATGAGAGAAATTCAATTTAGAGAGGCTGTTTGTGAAGCTATGAGCGAGGAAATGCGTAGAGATTCTAGCATTTACTTGATGGGAGAAGAGGTTGCTGAGTACAATGGTGCTTACAAAGCGTCTAAAGGAATGTTAGATGAATTTGGAGAAAAGCGTGTAATTGATACGCCGATTTCTGAGTTAGGATTTGCGGGTGTAGGCGTTGGCTCTGCTATGAATGGCTTAAGACCAATCATAGAATTTATGACTTTCAATTTTTCACTTGTAGCTATTGATCAGATTATCAGTAATGCTGCTAAAATGAGACAAATGTCTGGTGGTCAATTCCCAGTGCCTATCGTATTTAGAGGTCCTACTGCTTCGGCTGGTCAGCTAGGGGCTACTCACTCTCAAGCCTTTGAAAGTTGGTATGCCAATTGCCCTGGCTTGAAAGTTGTTGTACCTTCTAATCCATACGATGCTAAAGGTCTATTAAAATCTGCTATCCGAGATAACGATCCTGTAATTTTTATGGAGTCTGAACAAATGTATGGCGATAAAGGTGAAGTGCCTGAGGGCGAATACCTTATTCCTATGGGTGTTGCTGAAGTGAAAAGAAAAGGTACTGATGTGACTATTGTATCTTTCGGCAAAATAATCAAAGAGGCATACAAGGCAGCTGATGAATTGGCTGAACAAGGTATCGAAGCCGAAGTGATTGATTTGAGAACAGTTCGACCAATAGATTATGATACCATTATAGAATCTGTGAAAAAGACCAACAGACTTGTTGTATTAGAGGAGTCTTGGCCTTTGGGTTCGATAGCAACAGAAATTGCTTTTAAAATACAAAAAGATGCTTTTGATTTTCTAGATGCTCCAATAAAACGAGTGACTTGTCTAGATACCCCAATGGCTTACGCTCCTACATTAGTAGAGGCGTTTTTACCTAACAAAGACAAGTTGATAGAAGCTGTCAAAGAGGTAACTTATTCAAAATAATTAACCAAATTAACAATTAATCAAATTAACTTAAATTTCAAATTATGAAAATGATTGTAGACTTTTTACCTCTTTTCGGTGTTCTAGCTTTAGGCTACGTATTCTGGAAGAATGCTTGGGTTTCTAAGCAAGAAGAAGGTACTGAAAAGATGTCAAGAATTGCAAAAAACATCGCTGATGGTGCAATGTCATTCTTGAAAGCTGAATACAAAATCTTATCAGTTTTTGTATTAGCAGTAGCTATTTTACTTTACTTCAAAGGAAGTTCTGAAGAAGGCTCAAACGGAATGGTTGCAGTTTCCTTTATTGTGGGTGCAATTTGTTCTGCATTAGCTGGATTTATTGGTATGCGTGTGGCGACAAAAGCCAACGTAAGAACAACTAATGCTGCTAGAAAATCATTAGGTGCTGCACTAGAGGTAGCTTTCGCTGGTGGTGCAGTTATGGGATTAGGTGTTGTAGGTCTTGGTGTTTTAGGACTTAGCTCACTATTCATTTTATACAGTGGCCAAGGCTGGGAAATCGGTGAGGTATTGAACGTGCTTTCAGGTTTTTCTCTTGGTGCATCTTCCATTGCACTATTTGCTCGTGTGGGTGGTGGTATTTACACTAAAGCTGCTGATGTGGGTGCTGACCTTGTAGGTAAAGTAGAAGCTGGTATTCCTGAAGATCACCCTCTAAACCCTGCAACTATTGCGGATAACGTAGGTGATAATGTAGGTGATGTTGCTGGTATGGGTGCTGACCTTTTCGAATCTTACGTAGGTTCTATAATTGGTACTATGGTATTGGGTGCTGTTTATGCTACATTACCAGAATTTCAATCGCAGTTTGATGGTTTAGGTGCTGTTTATCTTCCATTAGCACTAGCTGCTGTTGGTATCATTATGTCAATCATTGGTACATTTTTCGTTAAAGTTAAAGATGGTGGTTCACCTCATACTGCTCTTAATGTTGGAGAGTTTGGCTCTGCATTTTTAATGTTGGTAGCTTCTTGGTTTATTATCCAAGCTATGCTTCCAGAATCTTGGGTAGAAGGCGGTATGCAGTATACTTCTAATGGCGTATTTTGGGCTACTATTGCGGGTCTTGTTGCTGGTTTAGCAGTTGGAAAAGTTACTGAATACTATACAGGTACAGGAACTAAGCCTGTCAATTCTATTGTTCAGCAATCAGAAACAGGTTCTGCAACAAATATTATCGCTGGTTTGGGTGTTGGTATGATGTCAACAGCTATTCCAATCCTCTTAATTGCTGCTGCTATTATAGTATCTCATAAATTCGCTGGTCTTTATGGTATTGCTATCGCTGCAGTTGGTATGTTAGCTAATACAGGTATTCAATTGGCTGTAGATGCATATGGTCCTATTTCTGATAATGCAGGTGGTATTGCTGAGATGGCTGAGTTAGACCCTGAAGTAAGAGAAAGAACAGATAAATTAGATGCTGTAGGAAATACTACTGCTGCTATTGGTAAAGGTTTTGCTATTGCTTCTGCTGCACTAACTGCATTAGCTTTATTTGCTGCTTTTATGAAGACTGCCAAGGTAACAGCAATTGATGTTTCTAGACCTGATATTATGGCTGGTCTATTAATAGGTGGTATGTTGCCATTTGTATTCTCTGCATTGTCTATGAATGCAGTAGGTCGTGCCGCTATGGCCATGATTGAAGAAGTAAGAAGACAATTTAGAGATATTCCTGCTTTGAAAGCTGCTTTAGAAGTTATGCGTAAAAACAATTCAGATATGTCAAAAGCTTCTGCTGCAGATAGAAAAATATTTGATGCTGCTGATGGTGTTGCTGAATATGACAAATGTGTAGAAATTTCTACTCAAGCCTCTATTAAAGAAATGGTATTACCTGGTTTATTAGCTATTATTGTTCCTGTTCTAATTGGATTTGTCGGTGGAGCTGAGATGTTAGGTGGTCTTTTAGCAGGTGTTACTACATGTGGTGTACTTATGGCAATCTTCCAGTCTAACGCTGGTGGTGCATGGGACAACGCTAAGAAAATGATAGAAGAACAAGGAAAGAAAGGAACTGAGGCTCACAAAGCTGCTGTTGTAGGTGATACGGTAGGTGATCCTTTCAAAGATACTTCAGGCCCTTCTTTAAATATCTTATTAAAATTGATGTCAGTAGTGGCTTTAGTTATTGCGCCATCCATAGCTATGGATTTAGATGGTAAATCAACTTCTAATAGTTCTGATGAGACTGTGTCTATTGTAGACGGAGTAAATTATGCCGAAGGTATGATAGGACTTGTAAGTGGTGATAACAAAACAGAATTTGCTTCAAAAGCTAAATTCGTCGCCGATGGTAATGACCTAAAATCTATTTCTATCATATTACACAAAAATTTTTATAGAAATGAACGTTCTTCAAATGACAGCTTCATGTCTGCTGATGAATTGAAATTCAACTCTAGGACTCTTGATTTTGACAAAAAGAATAAGCAATATATTTCTAGGGGTGAATTGAGAAACGGTTCGGAGATAGTTCCTGCCTCTTTTACTTTCTATTTGGATAGAGAATTCATTAATGGTGTCATAAATTTTAATTAAACCATTTAACGCTATAAAATTGAAAAGCTCAGCAAACGCTGGGCTTTTTTTATTGCTAATAATTTAAATTTTTAGAACAAGCCGTTTATTTCAGCATCAATTTTATCAATAATAGTTCCTAAATCTTCTTTGTTTTGTTGAAAGTCTAATCCATCAACATCGATAATTAGTAAGTGCCCTTGGTCGTAAGAAGATATCCAAGCCTCGTAACGTTCATTTAGTCTAGATAAATAATCAATACGGATTGAGTTTTCATAATCACGACCTCTTTTTTGAATTTGTTCCACAAGGTTAGAGACCGATGAACGTAAGTAGATGAGAAGATTAGGGGCAGGAATGAAGTTATTCATGAGTTTAAAAAGACTTTGGTAGTTTTCAAAATCTCTGGTACTCATTAAGCCCATAGCATGTAAGTTAGGTGCAAAAATATGAGCATCTTCATACATTGTTCTATCTTGAATAACATCTTTATCGCCTTTATGTATTTCTTGTACTTGACCGAATCTGCTATTCAAAAAATAGATTTGCAAGTTAAAAGACCAGCGTTGCATGTCTTTGTAGAAATCATTTAAGTAAGGGTTGTCGTCAACATCTTCAAATTGTGGTTCCCAACCATAATGTTTTGACAATAGGGTTGTTAGTGTGGTCTTTCCTGACCCAATATTTCCTGCTATGGCTATGTGCATACGTTTATTATTTTGCTACTAATTTAAAGGAATTTCTAATATTTCATAGTGTTTTCAATAATTTAAAAATGGATTCTAAATGATTTCTATTATTCGATAATCTTGGCACCTTAAATTGACGACCTAACTTATTTTGAGATTTCATCCATTTATAGAAAAATCCAGATGGTACACTATGTAGAATTGGTTTTTGTAAAGCTAAATTTTTATTTCTTTTTGCGGCGTAGTCAGAATTTAATTTCTTGAGGTTTTCATCAAGTATTTCTGTAAATTTATCAATATCATCTGGACTTTTGTTGAATTCAAAAACCCATTCATGAGCTGCTAGTTTCGAATCTGTCATATATATAGGTCCAGCCGTATATTCATTGACATTAGCATGAGTTTTCTCACAAGCAATTTGTATGGCTTTCTCGGCATTAGCCATTATAAGTTCTTCTCCAAAAGCATTTATGAATTGTCCAATTCGACCATTTATTTTTATTCTGTATGGGCTTACACAAGTGAAAACAACGGTATCGCCAATAATATAGCGCCATAGTCCTGCATTAGTAGAGATAACCATAGCATAAGTTTTTCCTATTTCTACTTCCCAAAGTGGTATGGCCTTTTGTTTGTCAATTTCTTCTATTGGAATAAATTCGTAAAAAATTCCATAGTCTAGCATGAGCAACATTTCATCGCTATTCTTTTGATCTTGTATGCCGAAAAACCCTTCAGATGCATTGTAGGTCTCTAAATAATTGATGCCTTTTGGTATCAACTTTTCAAATTGATTTTTATAGGGCGTAAAATTTACTCCTCCATGCATATAAAGTTCAAGGTTTGGCCAAACTTGACTAATGTTTTCTACTCCTTTAAACTCTAGAATTTTATGAAATAATACAAGCATCCATGAGGGTACACCTGAAATTGTTCTAACATCTTCTTGGGCAGTAATCAGTGCCATTTGTTGTATCTTCTTCTCAAAGTCATTCATTAAACGAATATCCTTATTGGGGGTTTGATGAATATTTACCCAAAAAGGAAGATTATCGACTATAATAGCTGACAAATCGCCGTCCTTTTTATTTGTGCTAAGAGAGGGTTCGTGGCTACCTCCCATTATAACACTCTTGCCGTTGAAGACTTGAGTTTCAGGATAATTGTAGCAGTACAGCGATAGCATATCTTTTCCTCCTTTAAAATGACAATCCTTGAGGGATTCATTGGTAACTGGAATATATTTACTTCTATGACCACTTGTGCCTGACGATTTCGCAAACCATTTGCTTTCGGTAGGCCATAATATATTTTCTTCGCCTTTTCTTAATCTTTCAATAAAGGGCGATAAATCCTCATAATTTGACAAAGGGACTCTTTCTCTAAAAGTAGAGTAGGAGCTTATTTCATTAAAGTGATATTTCTTTCCAAATTCGGTGAATCGTGCTGTACTAATTAGGCTTTCTAACCAATCTTTTTGTACATCATGAGGGTATTTTACAAAGAGTTCTATTTGATGAATGCGTTTTCGCATTACCCACGACATTAGAGTATTTTTTATAGAAAATATCATATCTTGTACTCAGGAAATATTTGAATTTAAAAATACTATTTTGAAATGAAAATAACAGGTTCTTTGTTAAAAATGAAGTCGGAAATTTCACAACCCATTAAGTATTACTTACCCATAGGTAGTGAAAGTGTTGAAATGAATTCTCTGATAAATAAGCCCGTTAGATTTACTTTTGAAAATCAAATTTTTTGCACCAATTGTGGTTCTAAGACTTACAAATCATTTAATCAAGGTCTGTGTTACCCATGTTTTCAGTCCTCTCCCTTAGCATCAGAATGTATCATACACCCAGAAAAGTGCCAAGCACATTTGGGTATAGGTAGAGATATGGAATGGGAAAAGAAATACCATTTAACTCCACAGATTGTTTACCTTGCTTTAACGGCTAATGCCAAAGTGGGTATCACTAGAAAGCCTCAAATCCCAACACGTTGGATTGACCAAGGTGCTGCACAGACTATAATATTGGCAGAAACGCCAAATCGTTATTTAGCAGGAGTTATTGAGGTAACATTAAAGGATTTTATCGCAGACAAAACGCATTGGCAAAAAATGTTAAAAAACGAAATCAATACAAGTATTGACTTAATCGCACTAAAAGAAGAAATGAAAAGTTTTTTGCCTTCTGAATTAAAACAATATGTAGTAAATGATTCTCAATTACTAGATTTGAATTATCCTGTTCTTGAATATCCTAAAAAAGTAAAAAGTATGACCTTTGATAAACTAAGCGTTGTAGAAGGTACTTTGACAGGTATTAAAGGTCAATATTTAATGTTTGATTATTTGAACGTTTTAAATATCAGAAAACATCAAGGCTATGTGGTAAGTATTGAGTATTAAATCTCAATTTCTTCACCAACTTCGAGCTTAAATCTTTTTCTTATCAAATTTATTACAAGGTAAAGAATAGGCGTGTCAATTAATGCCATTATCACTTTAAACAGAAAGCCATTCAATAATAAGACCCAAAATTTATCCCAAGCAATACCACCTGCCAAACATAATAGCACTAAAACTGTTGCAGTGTCAACAAGTTGTGAGCTAAAAGTAGAAGCGTTATTTCTTAACCATAGGTGTTTGCCATTGGTTAGTTTTTTCCAAAAATGAAATACTCTAATATCTATAAATTGAGCCAGAAGATAAGCTAACATAGATGCGCCAACTGCTATACCTGTCAATCCAAAAACATTGGAAAAAGTTTCATCATTAACAGGTGACCATTCTGTTGCTTGAACGCTATTTGCAAGCATAACTATACCAAGAACAAAAATACTAGCAAATAAGCCTGATAAAACTACTGAGTTAGCTTTCTTTCTGCCATATATTTCAGAAATGATATCTGTCACTAAAAAGGTAATGGGGTAGGGAATGATACCCGCTGAAATCTCAAAGGTATAAATGCCAAATGGAGACCAGGTAAAAAATTTTTGAAAAATCAGATTACAGCATATTAGGGCGGCGATAAAAAGACCGCTAAGTATAAGGAAAAGTGATTGTGCCTGAGATTTCAAATGAGAATGTTTGATTAGTAAATTTCAAATTGATGAGGCATACGCATTTGTATTTTATCCATATTAATCAACTCATTGACCTTTTGATAATATGGATAGGTCTTGCCAAGTTCATTTTTGATAATTCCACTTCTTACTTGACTTCCTAAATCTTCAAAGATTTTTTCAAAAGGATTTTTTTCAATGGGTAATTTAGTGATTCTGTAGGATTCTAGCTTAGCCATATCTGCAGCAATATTAATAGCATCTTCCATGCCTCCTAAAACATCTACTAAGCCTAATTCAATAGCATCTTTTCCTGTCCATACTCTACCTTGACCAATAGAGTCAACTTCTTCTTTAGTCATATTCCTTCCTTCGGCAACATGCGTAATAAATTTATCATAAATCATCTCTACTTGATTTTGTATGATAGCTCGTTCGGATTCATTTAACGCACGTGTTGGTGAGGCCAAATCAGCAAACTGATTAGTTTTTACTCTGTCAGTAGTAATGCCTAACTTATTTTTCATCATTTTTTCAAGATTCATCAGGACGCCAAATACACCGATTGAACCAGTAATAGTTGTAGGATTAGCGACTATGGTATCGGCTTTACATGCTATGTAGTAGCCGCCAGAAGCTGCAACATCTCCCATTGATACGACCACGGGCTTTACTTCTTTAGCTAACTCCATTTCTCTGAGAATAGTTTCAGAGGCCAAGGCACTACCGCCAGGGGAATTAACTCTTAGCACAATGGCTTTAACTTTTTTGTCTTTTCTAGCTTCACGAATAGCTTCAGAGGTTGTTTCTGAGCCAATATTTTCATTATCTCCTTCACCACTATTGATAGCACCCTGGGCAAAAATAACAGCTATCTTATCTTTTGAGAACTTTTTCTTTTTACTGACTGGTACATTAGCGTATTCTTTGAGTGATATTTTTTCAATTTTTGCATCACTTTCAAGATTTAATTTTTTTCTCAAGGAGTCGTCAACTTGATCCTGATATTGTAAGGCATCAGCTAATTTGTAATCAACAGCATCTTCAGCAGACTGAATCAAGAAATTTTCTGCAATATTATTCAATTCTTCATTAGGCAAATTTCTACCACCAGAAACCCCTAATTTTACATCTTCCCAAATTGAATTGATAAAGCGTTGAACTTGCTCTCTATTAGAATCGCTCATCTTGTCAAGCATAAATGGCTCGACTGCACTTTTGAATTTTCCGTGTCGTATTATTTGCGGTTCTACTTCCAATTTCTCTAGGGCTTCTTTAAAAAACATACCCTCGTAGCTAATTCCTTTGAATTCTATAAAACCTTCTGGATGTAGGTAAATTTTATCAGAAACAGAAGCAATATAAATTGCTTTTTGAGAATATATTTCGCTGTATGATAGAATAAATTTATCTGTAGAGTCTTTAAACTCTTGTAGCTTGTCACGAATTTCTTCTAATGTTGCCATGCTGGCGTTGACCATATCTATATTCAGATAAATTCCTTTGATGTTGTCATCATGTTTAGCTTTATCAATGGATTTAATGATATCGTCTAAGCCTAAAGATGACGATTCGTTATTCAAAGAGCTAAAGTCAAAATCAAATTCGGATGTTCTATCAATTATTTTTTCAGAAAGGGTTATCTCTAAAAGGGTGTTTTCTTTGATTTTCTCAACTTCTTCCATACTTGATGATAGACCAATAACTATGAAAATTAAAACAATGATAAAAAAAGAAATTAGTGTAACTAAAACAGATTTTAGGACACTTTTGAGAAATCGTAGCATAGCTTTTATTTTATATTTAAAGTGTAGCAAAATTACATTTTTTATTCAGATTACTTCGTTTAATTTAAAGCCTTTATCTATTTTCGTTTTTATGAATACAGTGTATTTGCTTTTAGGTAGCAACTTGGGTAATTCTAAAGAGTTATTTCAACAAGCTATTCGTATGTTGGAGTTGAGTGTTGGTGTTGTCAGTAGCTCATCATCTTTGTATGAATCGCCACCTTGGGGCTTTCAGCATGAAAATAATTTCATGAATCAAGCCTTACTAGTTTCTACTGAATTATCCCCTCTTAAAACCTTAGATGCTTGTCTTTCAATAGAGCAACAATTGGGAAGGATAAGAGCCAATACAGATAATTATGAAGCAAGAACTATTGATATAGATATTCTTTTGTTTAATACAGAATTAGTTAATGATACTAACTTAATTATTCCACATATTCATTTACAGAATAGACGATTTGCTTTATTACCTTTAGCAGAAATCGCGCCTAATCAAATTCATCCAAAATTTGACAAAACCATTAGTCAATTGTTGTATTCTTGCAGTGACAATTCTGATGTAAGAAAATTATGAGTTATCAATTTATTACTATAGAGGGAAACATTGGTGTTGGTAAAACTACCTTTTCGAAAATGTTAGCTGAAGAACTTGGCTACCGTATTGTTTTAGAAGAGTTTGCTGACAACCCTTTTCTTCCAAAATTTTACAATCAGCCTGAACGCTACGCTTTTTCTTTGGAACTTTTCTTTATGGCAGAACGTTACAGACAATTGGGTGATTTACGAGAGCAAGATTTATTTTCTAAAGGAATTGTATCGGATTATTTCTTCGTAAAATCTAAGTTGTTTGCCGAAAACAACCTTAGTGATGACGAGCTTTTGTTATTCAATAGATTATCAGATATAGCGTTGAAAAATTTGCCAAAGCCAGATTTAATCATTTATCTGCATTCAGATATAAAACGTTTGCAAGAGAATATCAAAAAAAGAGGGCGAAGTTATGAGCAAAATATCTCTGATGATTACCTTTCAGACATTCAAAATAAGTATTTCGATTTCTTCAAAAAACACTCAGAATTCCCAGTTCTAATTGTTGATGTTAGTGAGGTTGACTTCGTAAACCAGAATAATGTTTTTCAGCAATTACTAAGTTTAACAACTCAGTTATACGATAAAGGTATTCACCGAATTACTTTAGCATAAAAAAACCTGACAAGTACTTGTCAGGTTTTCATTAAATCCTATTTATATTTTTAATTCACTAATGCTTGAAAGTCGGCATTATCTTTAAGATTTTTAAATTCAAAATCTTTTACTGCATCGTTTTTATAATTAGCATTCATTTGAATAGCTTTAGATAAAAAATCAATACACTTATCGTAATTTCCAGTTCTAGCATTAACTATTGCATTTAGGTAATTCCCTTCTGCAGTATTATCAGTTGTAGCAACAGGATTGCCATTCATCAACTTGGCTAATGTAGCATTATAGCCATTGCCTTTTAGCTTGGCAGTAGCTGAACTATAATCTCCAGTTTTGATAGCTAAAATACCTTTGTTAGTATCCGATGCATTTGATGAGTTATATAATGATGCTGCCTTATCATAATCTCCTTCTAAAGCTGCGACGATACCTTTGTTTTCATTCACTTCAGGAGCATTTGCATTGTATTTTGAGGCTTTACCCAACATATCAATTGCTTTATTCATATTCTTTTCTTTAATATAAATCCCCGCTAAATTATTATAAGCTCTATAATCATTAGGGAATGACTTGCTGACGGTATTATAGATAGTCTTTTTAATTGAGTTATCCTCAATTAATGAAGCAGCGTAAAGCATTTCTTTAATATCAAGTTGAGAAGGGTCTGCTATAGCAAGAGAAACAATATCTTCATCTGTTTTCTTAGGTTCATATACTCTCAAAGTAATAGTTGCTTTTCTTAGTTTAGGCAATACATCATCTTCTATAGCGTCATAAATTTCAGCCATATCTCTTATAGCTTCTTCTCTTTTTTGAGGATCTTTTTGATTTCTAACGATGTTCAATACTTTATTTTTATCCTTCATGTCAGAAGAATTAACCAGTTTGTTGAATCCACCCCAATCTTCGCCTTTAGAACTTTTAATGTACAGATCATTATTGTTAGCACCTTCGACCTTCAATTTTTTCATTAATTGTTTTGCGTAGCTAAAAGTAGATTCACCTCTGTTATCTGATACTTTATCATTTATATCTAAAGTTCCTTCGGGTGAAGCATAAGAAGTAATCTCTATATTTTTAGTTTCATATCCCAGTTTAGCAAATTCTTTCAAGCGTTTAATTTCGTCTGAGCTTTTTTGAGAATACCTAACATTAGACTGATTAACTGTGAAATAAATGACTGCCGTTTCTTCTAGTACGGTTACCTTTTCGTAAGTGTGATTAGAAATAGCAGCTTCTTCACTGTCTTTTACTCTAGTAGCTGTAGCCATTACACCTTCAGCAACTTTAATAGCACCTAGACTCTTACTGTTGTCATTCATTGTAGCAATAGCTGTGGCGAATAAGTCGTAATCAGCCATTTCCTCACTATATTTAACAGTGCTTTTGTAAGTAAATTGACCGCCAGTTATGTAACCAATAGTCTTACCATTGCTAGAAATTTTTTCTCCTTGAAGTTTTACAGGATCAAAAAATACTTTAGCTTCACTATCAGCAGATGGAGCAAGCATAGCTCTGAAGTCAGCCTCTGCAGTTTTTTGGAAATATTTTTCAGGAATTTTTACTTCAAGCTCAATTTCTATATTTCCACCGTGAACTTCCACTTGGGTAGGGGTAACAGTGAAGTTTAGCGTGTTAAATTTTGAAACCATAGAATCTAGTCCACAAGAACTGATTAATAGTATAAGTGAAAATAAAAGAGGTAATCTGAAAAAGTGTCTATTTTTCATTTTGGAAATATGATTAAAGATTAAATAGTTGTATGCAAATATATGTTTATTAGGCTAATATATAAATCTGTATATTTTAATTTTGAATATCAAATTGTTAACAATGCCAACGTAACAAAATTTAAGTTATTTTAGCACCTTATTAAATTATCTTAAACTATGAAAAAATTAATGCCATTATTGTTGGCGATGTTATTATCTTCATTAGCCACTTTTTCACAAAGCAAAAAGACAAATTATAATTCAATTTCTTTAGGTGCAGATTTTTCATCTAATGTATTTCTTGGTGATATAAAGCAACACGACTTTTATCCTTCTTCATATGGTAACTTCAATGAGTTTCGATTTTCAGGAGCTTTAAATGCTAAGAAAATGTTCAATAACGTATATGGACTGCAGGGAGAAATTGGAATAGGTAAATTAGCAGGGCTTAGGAGAGAGTTTGGAAAATGTAAACACTGTTCAACAGTTTACAACGAGTCTATTGACACCTCGTCAACTAAGTTTAAAAACAGATATTTCAATTACGATGCTAGTTTGTTGGTTAATCTGTCTAATTTGGTGTTGAACACAAACAGGTATGAAAAATCAAAAATCAAAGTCATTGGTGAGTTTGGATTGGGACTTATTTCTTTCCGAAGTGTTCTTAGAAATTTAGAGAAAAGTCAGATACTTGCTTTAAGGGGCTATGAATCCAATTATGAAAATAACGAATTAAAAAAGAGAGATAGACAAACGGAGTTGTATTACAAGTTCGCTACCCAGTTGATATACCCATTAAGTGATCGTATTGACCTCTCTGGAAAAGTAAAATACTACATTGCTAACTCAGACGATTTAGACCTGACTCATTATTCAGCTAAAGATGTCAACGGAGTAAAGAACGATAAATTTGTCACTTTTGCTCTTGGACTAACGTTCAATTTAGGGCCTAAGAAATCTTCTTTGCACTGGTATAATCCTCTTGATGAAGTATATCACACTCAAAGTAAATTAAAAAAGAAGGTACAGTCAATGTCTAGAGATTCTGATGGCGATGGTGTGGCTGACGCCTTTGATAAGCAAAATGACACTCCAGAAGGAGTAGTTGTTGATGGTTCTGGAGTACCTCTTGATGTAGATATGGACGGTGTTTACGATTATCAAGATGAGGATTTGTTCACTGTAAAAAATGCCAAAGTAAATGCTAAAGGTGTTGAGGTTGATAGTGACGGTGATGGTGTTCCAGACAGTAGAGATTTAGAGAAGTCAGCTAAAAATGCTTTAGTGAATTATCAAGGAATTACGGTCAATAAAGCCAACTCTAATAATGCTAGTGGCGTTACAATTTTACCGTCTTTGTTCTTTAATACTTCAAGTGATGTAATTCGTCAAGAGGATTTTAAGCGATTAGCATTAGCAGCGCGAATTATGAGAGATAACCCTAAAGAAAAGTATTTTGTTGTTGGGCACGCCGATAGTCGTGGCACTATAGAATACAACGCTGATTTAGCCAAGAGAAGGGCACAGTCGGCAATTAATTATTTAGTAGAAGCTTTCGGAATAGATGCCAATCGCTTGGAAGTCGTTTCAAAAGGAGAAACCAATCCATTAGTTTTAAAACAAGGTTTTGATGCATCTTCAGAATACGAAAATTATCAGATAGAAGCTTATTTGAATGAAGTCAATAGAAGGGTTGATTTTATTATCAAAAAATAATAGTTAGCCTATTTTACGGCTTAAATCCCATAGCACTATCCCAACACTTACGGATACATTAAAAGAGTGTTTCGTTCCGTGTTGGGGTATTTCTATAACGTCATCACTTAGTTGGATAATTTCTTCGCTCACACCATTGACCTCGTTGCCAAAAACTAAAGCTATTTTTTGAGATTTTTCCATTTCATAGTTGTTTAGGTTGGTGGCATTGTCGGCTTGTTCAATACTAACAATTTTATAACCTTTTTCAGTAAGTCCTTTTATGCAATCTGTACTATCCTTAAAGTATTCCCAGTCCACAGACTCCGTTGCACCCAGAGCTGTTTTGCGAATTTCGTTTTTTGGTGGTATTGGGCAAATGCCGCAAAGCATAATTTTTTCAATCAAAAAAGCATCAGAAGTCCTAAAAACAGAGCCTACATTGTGTGCGCTGCGTACATTATCTAGTACAATTATGATAGGTACTTTTTTTTTGTTTTTAAATTCTTCTAAATTGAGTCTATTTAGCTCCTTATTTTTTAACTTACGCATCTTTTATAATGAAAGTACAAAACTATATAAAATAGACTCTTGGCAGCTAAAAAAAATACAACTGTAGCTAAAGTGACACCACTTATGAAACAATACAACAGTATCAAGGCTAAATACCCTGATGCTATGTTGTTGTTTAGAGTTGGAGATTTTTATGAAACTTTCGGGGAAGATGCTGTGCTGTCATCTAAAATTTTAGGTATAACACTAACTAAACGGTCCAATGGCTCATCTAACGATGCTTTGGCGGGTTTTCCACATCATGCTTTAGACACCTATTTGCCAAAGTTAGTAAGAGCGGGTCAGCGAGTAGCCATTTGTGATCAATTAGAAGACCCTAAAGCCACTAAGAAAATTGTAAAAAGGGGTGTAACCGAATTAGTAACTCCAGGCGTTTCCTATAACGATAAAGTACTTGACCAAAAGGTTAATAATTTTTTAGCATCTATTCATTTTGGTGCTAAGGATATTGGGCTATCTTTTCTAGATATTTCTACAGGCGAATTTTTAGTTGCTCAAGGACAAGACGAATACATTGGCAAGTTATTGCAAAGTTTTAATCCTTCTGAAATTGTTTTTCAAAAACAGCATCACAAGAAGTTTTTAAATTTATTCGGAGACAAATACTACACCAGCACATTAGAAGACTGGGTGTTTACATCGGAATTCTCACAAGAAAAGCTTTTATCTCATTTTGGTACAGTTTCACTCAAAGGTTTTGGTGTAGAAGCATTGACAGAAGGCACTGTAGCTGCGGGGGCAGTTTTACACTATTTATCCGAAACACAGCACCACCATATCAAGCACATTGCTAACCTTCAGCGTATTGAAGAATCAAAGCATGTTTGGATGGATCGTTTCACTATTCGAAATCTAGAATTGTTTCATTCTTCCAATGAGGGAGCGACCACTTTAGTGGACATTTTAGACCATAGTATTACTCCTATGGGCTCAAGGCTGTTGAAAAGATGGGTAGCATTTCCATTAAAAGAAAAACAACTTATAGAAGACCGATTGTCAGCTGTCGAATTTTTGATGCAAGAAAGCTCTGAAAAGGAAGATGTTATTAATCATATCAAAGAGATAGGAGATTTAGAACGACTCATTTCTAAAGTAGCTACTGCTCGAATAAACCCCAGAGAAGTGGTTCAGTTAAAACGTGCTTTAATAGCTATTGAACCAGTCAAAGAATTTTTAGAAAATTCCAATAATAAGGCACTTATTCAACTTGCTGACCATATTAATTTGTGCGAGTTTATCAGAAACCGAATTGAAAATGAAATTGATGATAATGCACCCATAGCCATAAATAAAGGGCAGGTTATTGCAGAAGGAGTGAATACAGAACTTGATGACTTACGTTCCGTATCTAAAGATAGCCATTTCTTACTTCAACAAATACTTGAAAGTGAAACGGAGCGCACAGCTATACCTTCTCTAAAGATAGCTTTTAATAATGTCTTTGGTTATTATTTAGAAGTACGCAATACTCATAAAGATAAAGTGCCAGAAGAGTGGATTAGAAAGCAAACACTAGTCAATGCAGAACGCTATATAACTCAGGAGTTAAAAGAATTGGAAGTTAAAATTTTAGGAGCTGAAGAAAAAATATTAGCTCTTGAAACACAATTGTTCAATGATTTGGTGTTAAGTTTAATAGATTTCATTCCTGATGTACAAATTAACGCTCAGCGAGTAGCTCAATTAGACGTATTACATTCTTTTGCAGAGCTTTCTAAAAGGTATCGTTACTCTAAACCTCAAATTTCAGAAGACTATGGTCTAAGCATAAAAAATGGTAGACATCCTGTCATTGAACAGCAACTAGCCGTTGGAGAAGAATACATTGCTAATGATATATACTTGGATAGAGAACAGCAGCAGATTATCATGATTACTGGTCCTAATATGTCAGGTAAGTCCGCAATTTTAAGACAAACAGCATTAATAGTTTTACTTGCTCAAATAGGATGCTTTGTTCCAGCCGAAAGTGCTACAATAGGTCTAGTTGATAAAATTTTCACTAGGGTAGGAGCTTCGGATAATATTTCCCAGGGGGAATCTACTTTTATGGTAGAAATGAACGAAACAGCCAGTATCCTAAATAACGTTTCGGATAGAAGTTTAATTCTTCTTGATGAAATTGGCAGAGGAACGAGTACCTACGATGGTATATCTATAGCTTGGGCCATAGCTGAGTTTTTACACCAACATAGCACACAAGCTAAAACACTATTTGCGACACACTATCATGAGTTGAATGAAATGACTAAATCATTTGAAAGGATTAGAAACTTTAATGTATCAGTCAAAGAAATAGGCAATCAGATATTATTTTTAAGGAAACTAGTTGAAGGCGGCAGTGAACATAGTTTTGGTATTCACGTGGCAAAAATGGCAGGCATGCCTAAATCAGTAGTTGATAGAGCCAACATTATAATGAAACGCTTAGAAAAAGCTCATGCTTCGCAAGAGAATAAGGCAAAAGACCTAATTGCTAAAGACGATGAAATGCAATTGAGTTTCTTCCAATTAGATGATCCTATTTTGGAGCGTATCAGAGATGAAATTCAAGATTTAGATATCAATTCATTAACGCCTGTTGAGGCATTGATGAAATTGAATGAGATAAAAAAGATGACAGGCAAATAAAAAACAAAAGAGGGTTTGTGTAATCTGAAAAATATATTACATTTGCCCTCCAATTGCGAGTGTAGCTCAGGGGTAGAGCATCACCTTGCCAAGGTGAGGGTCGTGGGTTCAAATCCCATCACTCGCTCAACATCCTCTTTTTTAAAGAGGATTTTTATTGAATTAAGTCCAAGCCCAGGTGGTGGAATTGGTAGACACGTTGGACTTAAAATCCAATGGACAGTAATGTCCGTGCGGGTTCAAGTCCCGCCCTGGGTACTTAGAAAATCCCCTTATTCTCTAGTAGAGTAGGGGGTTTTCTATTAATATTCCCAACATATTCCCAACAACCTTAGAAAAGGTCTTAATTTTGCGTGTAAAATATCGATGTTCCCCCATCCGATG